>JBQCJQ010000274.1:0-2900 GCA_051952615.1 Humibacter sp. | reverse complement strand
AAGTCACACCGCCATGGTGAACGCGGTGATGCCCGTCATCGTGAGCCGCACGTCGTCGTCGGCTTCGACGATCGTGAGCAGCACGTTGTCGCACCGCCGGCACCGCGCGACGTACCAACCGCCGTCGGAGTAGACCACGGCCTGCGCGAGGGCGGCGACGTCGCCGCAGTGGGCGCACCGGCCGCGCGCGGATGTCGCATCCCCGGTCATCACCTGGGACATCGGACCGGCGAGCACGTTGCCATCGAGCTTCTGCATCACGAACCTCCGAACCGCTCGGCACGCACGTCGTCGACCTCGTGCCCGAGTTCCTGCAACCAGCCGAGCACACGCTCAACGAACGGGGTCGATCCGCACACGTAGACCAGCGGGTTCTGTTCGGGCGGCAGAACGAGCTCCCCGAGGAGTTCCCGCGTCAGCCGCCCCGCCGGTCGCGATGCGCCGTCGGGCGCGCGCCTGGAGAACACGTAGTCGACGCGCACGCCCGTCGGACCGGTATCGCCCGCCGCCTGCTCGAGCTCTGCACGGAAGAACACGTCGTCGGGGGTGCGCACCGCGTAGAGCAGGCGGATCGGCGTGACATCCGCCGCGGCTCGGTGGGCGCGCACGATCGCCGCGAGGGGCACCACACCCGAGCCGCCGGCGATGAGTTGCACAGGCCTGTGCGACGAATCCGGCTTCCACACGAACCACCCGCCGAGCGGACCCCGCACCTCCAGCTGATCGCCGACCATCAGGTCGTCGACGAGGAAAGGCGACACCTCACCGGTGGCGACCCGATCCACGGCGAGCTCGATCGATGGCGCATCTCCCGACGAGCCGATCGAGTACGACCGGCTCGCCTGGTAGCCGTCTTCGCCGGTGAGACGGATGTCGACGTGCTGCCCGGCCGCGTTACCCGGCCAGTCGGCGATGTCGAGGATGATCCGCCGCGCGTTCGGCGTCTCGGGACGGGTCGCAGACACCGTGGCGACGTGCCACGACGCGTGCGCGATCACGAATAACGCTCTTCGTTCCAGGGATCACCGTGCAGGCTGTAGCCGCGTTCCTCCCAGAACCCGGGCCGATTCCTCGGGATCATCTCCAGCCCGTTCACCCACTTGGCGCTCTTCCAGAAGTACAGGTGCGGAACCACCAGACGAGCAGGGCCGCCGTGCTCCGCCTCGAGGGGCTTACCGTCGGCCTCGAAGGCGATCCAGGCCTTTCCGTCCAGCAGCTCGTCGAGCGGAACGTTGGTGGTGTACCCGCCATAGCTGTGCGCCATGACGTAGTCGTACGAGGTGTCGACGTGCTCGAAGACCTTGTCCAGCGGCACGCCGCGCCACGACATCCCAAGCCTCGACCAGTGCGTCACGCAGTGGATGTCGACCGTGAAGTCTTCGAGCCCGAGCGCGCGAAACGAGTCCCAGTCCCACCTGGTGGTCTTGCCGCCCTCCGCGGTGACCGTGAACTCCCAGATGTCCTGCGCGACCTGCGGCGTCGCGCCCGCCGTGAGCACCGGCCAGTCCTCGACCTGGGTCTGCCCCGGTGGCAGACGGGTGTCGCGTCCGTGCCCTCTGTTGCCGAATCCGCGAGTGATGAGCGCCATGTCCGTGCCGCCTTCCCGTACGACCGAGCCAAACTGGACCTCGCCGTTCACCAGTATTCCCGAGTGGCGACGGCAACGGAACACCGGGTAAGGCACCCGGACCGGGATCGGCGCGGGAATCGATCACGCGAAGAGGACTATTCCGACCTCATCACCCGCACTCACCTCGGTCGTCAGCTCCGACACGATCGCCAGTCCGTCCGCCGCCGCCAGGCTCGCCACGAGATGAGAGCCCGATCCACCGGCCGCAGACGGCCGCACGACGATGCCGCGCGTCGTCTCGTCACGCCGCACGACGACCGGGATGTACTGCCGTCTTCCGGCGGGCGACGACCAACCCGCCTCCGCGACGCCGCGCAGCACGACGGGCAGCTCCACTCGACGGCCGAGCATCCTCGCGAACGCGGGACGGATGAACAACTCGAACGACACCGCGGCACTCACCGGGTTGCCGGGGAGACAGAACACGTGGATGCCCTGCCCGAGCCGCCCGAAGCCCTGCGGCTTCCCCGGCTGCATAGCCAGCCGCGCGAACCTCACCGTCGGCCCGTCGAGGGCCTCCTTCACCACGTCGAACGCCCCGGCGCTCACCCCGCCGGAGAGCAGCACCACGTCGACGTCGCGCGGGTCGATCGCGTCGAGCAGTTCGAGCAGCCGCCCCGGATCGTCGCCCACCACGGAGCTCTGAGCGACGACGCCGCCCGCCTCGACGACGAGTCCGCTGAGCAACGACGTGTTCGAGTCGGGGATCATCCCTCGCGCCGGCTCCTGGCCTGGCCGGACGAGCTCGCTGCCCGTCGAGACGACGGCCACGCGCGGACGTCTCGCCACCCGAACCTCGCCGAGTCCCGCGGCCGCGACCGACGCAAGGCCCCGTGGCGTCAGGACGCTTCCCGCCGACAGGACGACGGCGCCCTCGGCGGCATCCTCACCAATGCGACGGATGAACCGGCCCGGCACGGGCGGCGTGACGACGTGCACGACGGGCGAGTCATCCGTCGGGGCGACCCACCGCCCCGACTCGCGGTGCTCGGCGGTGTCCTCGACCGGAACGACGGCATCGGCACGGGAGGGGACCGGCGCACCGGTCATCACCCGCACCGCCGAGCCGGCAGGCAGGTCGGGGTCCGCGCCCGATCCGGCCGGCACATCGGCGACGACGGTCAACCCGATCGCGCTGTCGGCGGATGCGGCACGCACATCCTCGAATCGCACGGCGTTCCCGTCCATGGAGGAGTTGTCGAAGAGCGGAATGGGATGCCGGGTGCGCACGTCTTCTGCGATCGTGCGTCCGAGTGCCTCGGCGAGCGGC
>JBQCJQ010000273.1:0-2877 GCA_051952615.1 Humibacter sp. | reverse complement strand
GTGACGGGCCGATGCCAGGCATCCCACGGGCGCACGCTCTGGGTGGTGGTCGCGAGCACGTCGTTCAGCTCGTCGCTGAGCACCCAGTACTGTTCGGTGACCAGGTCGAAGTCCTCGATGCCCTCGGTGATCGGGTGCACCTTGCCGAGCTCCGTGATGTGCACGGTGTAGGGGATGTAGTTGTCGGACTGCTCCCCTTCCAGCTGGTCCTTCGGGGCCTTGTTCGCGTGGTGCGCGAACTGGCCGCCGATCATGTGGAGGTAGTCGGCCTCGTTGCGGTAGGAGTCCGCTATTCCGCCGTGCCAGCCCGCCATGCCCATTCCGGCCCGCACAGCACGGTCGAGGCCCGCCATCTGGTCTTTCTCGATGGTGTTCATGGTGTTGATCTGCACCAGCAGGTCAACCGTGTCCATATAGTCGGCGTCTGTGTAGATGGCCGGCGACTCCTCGACCCGCACCTCGAAACCGTTCTCGGTGAGGAAGGGGATGAACGAGTCGGTGGTCTGAACGGGCTCGTGCCCGTCCCAGCCGCCGCGCACGATGAGCGCGCGACGTGTGGCGTCAGTCATGTCTGTCTTTCGGTTGGTACTTATTTATCTGGGCCTGGTGCCGACCGCCGAGACGGCGATCAGCGGCTTTGTGAGAATGCGGCGTCGAAGGCGGCCGCCGGCGGAGTGATCGTGGCGAGCTTGCGCACGAAGGCCAGCGCCTCCGGTCCGCCGACCAGGCGGTCCATGCCTGCGTCTTCCCACTCGACGCTCGTCGGGCCCTCGTAGCCGATCCAGTTGAGCGTGCGGAAGATGGGCTCCCACGGAGCCTCGCCGTGCCCCGTGGAGACGAAGTCCCAGCCGCGACGCGGGTCGCCCCACGGAAGGTGGGAGGCGAGGCGGCCGTTGCGGCCGTTGAGCTGCGTCACCGACTCCTTGCAGTGCACGTGGTAGATCTTGTCGGCGAAGTCCTGCAGGAACGTCACCGGGTCGATCTGCTGCCACACGAAGTGCGACGGGTCGAAGTTGAACCCGAAGGCGTCCCGGTTGCCGATCGCCTCAAGGGTTCGCTTCGACGACCAGTAGTCGAACGCCACCTCGCTCGGGTGCGCTTCGAGCGCGAACCGCACGCCCACCTCGTCGAACACGTCGAGGATCGGGTTCCAGCGGTCGGCGAAGTCCTGGTAGCCGTCGTCGATCATCGAGTCGGGCACCGGCGGGAAGCCGGCGATGGTCTTCCAGATCTTGGAGCCGGTGAAGCCGGTGACGGTCTTCACGCCGAGGGCGGCAGCGGCGCGCGCCGTCTGCTTGAGCTCCTCGGCCGCACGCTGGCGCACGCCCTCGGGATCGCCGTCACCCCACACGTGCGGGGGAACGATGTCCTGGTGCCGCTGGTCGATGGGGTCGTCGCAGACCGCCTGACCGACCAGGTGGTTCGAGATGGTGAAGACCTTCAGGCCGTTGCGCTCGAGGATCTCCAGGCGGTTCGCCACGTAGGCGGGGTCGGAGGCGGCGCGGTTCACGTCGAGGTGGTCGCCCCAGCTGGCGATCTCGAGGCCGTCGTAGCCCCACTCGCCTGCGAGTCGCGCGACCTCTTCGAACGGCAGATCGGCCCACTGGCCGGTGAACAGGGTGATCGGACGGGTCATCGTTCCTTCTCCTTCTGACTTCTACTCGATCTCGTGCCAGGCCGAACGGTCGCCCGCCGACGATTCGACGGTGGCCAGCACGCGCTGCACCTGGAGCGCGTCGTCGAACGACGGGCGCGGCTGCTCTCCGGCGGCGATCGCGTTCACGAGGTCGACGACCTGGTGGGTGAAGCCGTGCTCGTAGCCGAGGCCATGACCGGCCGGCCACCAGTTGGCGACATAGGGATGCACGGGCTCGGTCACGATGATGCGCCGGAAGCCCTGCGCCTCCGCGTCATCCGTCCCGTCGAAGTAGTTGAGGATGTTCGACTCCTCGAAGTCGAACGCGATCGAACCCTTCGATCCGTTGATCTCGAGGCGGATGGCGTTCTTGCGCCCGAGCGCGAACCGGGTCGCCTCGAAGACGCCGATGGCGCCGTTGTCGAAGCGCGCGGTGAACGCCGCTGCGTCATCCACGGTGACGGGGCCCTTTGCGCCGTCCGCCGAGCCCTTGCCTCCAAGGCCGACCAGGTCGCCGCCGACCGGCCGCTCGGTGACGAACGTGTTCATGATCGCTGAGAGCCCGACGATGTCCGACCCGGTCACCCACTGCGCCATGTCGATCACGTGCGCTCCGATGTCGCCGAGCGCACCGCTGCCCGCCTTGGACTTGTCCATGCGCCAGGTGAGCGGGGCGTCGGCGTCGCTCAGCCAGTCCTGCAGGTACTGAGCGCGAACGTGGCGGATCTCGCCGAGGCGGCCCTCATCGACGAAGCGCTTCGCGAGCGTGATGGCCGGCGTGCGACGGTAGGTGAACCCGCACATCGCGAACACACCGTTCGCAGCTGCCGCACGGGCGGCATCCGCCATCTCGACGGCCTCGTCGACGGAGTTGGCCAGCGGCTTCTCGCACAGCACGTGCTTTCCGGCCTGCAGGGCTGCGACAGCGATCTCGCGGTGCGTGTCGCCAGGCGTGCAGATGTCGATCAGGTCGATGTCGTCGCGCTCGATCAGACGGCGCCAGTCCGTCTCGACGCTCAGCCAGCCCTGTCGCTCCGCTGCAGCGGTGACCGCCGCGAGATTACGACCGGCGACCGCGGTCAGCTCGGGCGTGATCGGCAGATCGAAGAAGCGGTGTGCGGTTCGCCACGCGTGGGAGTGCACAGCGCCCATGAACGCGTACCCCACCATGCCGACCCGCAATTGCGGCGCCGTTTCGGCCATCGCGACCTCCTTGTTGCGCAAATTGAAGAGACCGCAGG
>JBQCJQ010000272.1:0-4116 GCA_051952615.1 Humibacter sp. | reverse complement strand
CGCCGAGCCGCCACACCCGACCGACGGGTCGCAGCCGCTCCGCCCGCGGGATGAGCAGCACCCGGCCGGGAGCTTCGTATTCGGCGAGCGCCTCGGTACGTGCACCGGCTGCGGCGAGCCGGGCGGCGGCATCCACCAGCCCGGCCCTCACAGCCTCGATCGCTGCGGCGTTCGCGCCTGTGCCGCTGCCGGAAGCCATGCCTCTCACCCTAGAGCCGCGGCCGGCGGGTCTACCGATGGCGCCGCCAGCCGAGACGGCTCAGTACGTCACCACCCGCTCCAGGTACGCGTTGCGGAAGACACCCTTCGGGTCGTACTTCGTCACCAGTGCACGGAAGTCGTCGAACTTCGGGTACAGCGACGGCACCACACCGTCGGCGTCGATGAAGAGCTTGCCCCAGTGCGGGCGTGCGCCGAGCGGGAACAGCACCTGCTCCATCGCCGGCAGCACCGCCTCGACGGCGGCCTGCTCGCGCTTCCACGTGAAGTGGAGAGCCAGCACATCGGTCTCGTAGCACGAGCTGAGCCACAGGTCGTCGGCGGCGACCTCGCGCAGCTCCGTCACCTGCAGCACGGGTGCCATCTGCTCGCCCAGCGGCAGGAGCGCCCTGATCGCGTCGGCTGCCCGGTCGCGCGGCACGAGGTACTCGCTCTGGATCTCTTCGCCGTTCGACGGCGTGAACGCCAGCTTGAAGTGCGGGAGTCGGTCGTACCAGGGTCCGGGAACGCCGAACTGGTCGGTGCAGGCCGTGGCGTCGACGCCCGGCAGCGGGTGCCGCTTCTCCGTGGCCTTCGCCGCGCCGAAGAACGTCTCGGGGGCCGGCCCTTCTGAGACCTTGCGCTTGAGCCAGACCTGCTGCACGCCGCCGACCCAGTCCGTGAACATGCTGACGCTGTATGCGGACGCGGTGATGGCGTCGAAGTTGTCGAGCACGGTGTCCCAGTCGAGGCCGGTGTACACCGTCTGCGCCACCTCGAAGGTCGGCACGATGTCGAGGGTGACGCTCGTGAGCAGGCCGAGGGCGCCGATGCCGACGACCGCGCCGGCGAAGTCCGCGTCGCCCCTGCGCAGTGCGACCAGCTCGCCCGATCCGTCGACGAGCTCGAGTCCGGCGACGGCGGCGGCCAGGTTGACGTTGCGCTCACCCGAACCGTGCGTGGCGGTGGCGATGGCCCCCGCGATCGAGATATGCGGCAGTGACGCGAGGTTCGGGAGCGCCCAGCCGGCGGCGTGCAGCTGCTCGGCGATGTCGCCGTAGCGCGCGCCGGCCGAGACGGTGACGGTGCGGGCAGCCTCGTCCAGGTCGAAGCGCGGCGGCAAGGAGGTCATCGCGAGCTGGACTCCCGCAGAGTCCGCGATGTCGTTGAAGCAGTGCCGCGTGCCGAGGGCGTGCACCGTGGTGCCGGCCTCGAGGGCGTCGGTGACGGCGCGCTGGACATCCTCCACTGACGACGGATGCACAAGCCCCGCCGACCGATACGTGTAGTTGCCCGCCCAGTTCGTTCCTGCCGATTCGGCCACGTCGCCTCTCCTATCGGGTCCACCCCGGTTTGTTGTGATTACGAACAATTATGCACTGTCCCCGCCGCCCCGCTGTGCGCCCGGCCCCGGCCCCACCCGGCCCACCCGGCCCGGCCAACCCGGCCGTCGACCCGGCCCGCCCCGGCCGATGTGCATAACTCCTGCAATTCGCCCGGCGCCGCTCACCGTATCGCGGTATGACGCGGGGTTTCGAGCCCGTGGTCTGCAGTCTGCAGGAGTTATGCGCCGGGGGCGACCGGTACCTCGCCTCCTACCCGCCTCTACGATGGGACGGTGACTGCGACGACCCCGCCATACGGAGCACTGGCCGGCTGGACCCACGCATATTCCGGCAAGGTGCGCGACCTCTACGTGCCGGAAGGCGCCACACTTGCCACGGCCGACGCTCTGCTGGTCGTCGCGAGCGACCGCGTGAGCGCGTTCGACTTCGTGCTCGAGCCGGGCATCCCCGGCAAGGGCGAGCTGCTCACGACGCTGTCTCTGTGGTGGTTCGACCGGCTGGATGACGTGCCGAACCACCTGCTCGCCGACCATCGCCTCGACGGCGGTGACCGCATCCCCGCCGAGGTGGCCGGGCGTGCGATGCTCGTCAAGCCCCTCGACATGTACCCCATCGAGTGCGTCGTGCGCGGATACCTCACCGGCACCGGCTGGCTCGAGTACCAGCAGAGCCAGAGCGTGTGCGGCGTTCCGCTCCCCGCAGGGCTCACCGACGGAGACCGCCTGCCAGAGCCGATCTACACTCCGGCGTACAAGGCCCCGCAGGGGGAGCACGACGAGAACATCAGCTTCGAGCGCACGGAGGAGCTGGTCGGCGCCGACGTCGCTGCCGCCCTTCGCGACGCGTCCCTCGATGTGTACCGGCGGGCAGCGGCCATCGCCGAGGAGCGAGACCTCATCCTGGCCGACACGAAGTTCGAGTTCGGCACCGACCGTTCGACTGCCGAGCTGACCCTGGCCGACGAGGTGCTCACGAGCGATTCGAGTCGCTACTGGGATGCCGCCGCCTGGCGCTCCGGCACCACCCCCGCCGAGCGGATGGCGAGTTTCGACAAGCAGATCGTGCGCAACTGGCTGTCGGCCAACTGGGACAAGAACGGCACCCCGCCGGCTCTCCCCGACGACATCGTGCAGCGCACCGCGGCCCGTTATCGCGAGCTGCTCGAGCGCCTGACAGGCGATTGAGGCTTGGGGGCGCGAGCTCGCGCCGCGAACAACAGCAGACCTGCGGCGACCAGGGCGCATGCCGCCAGGATTCCATCGATCGCGTTCGAGCCGGAATCGGCCAGCTCGCCCGACGTCGCGGTCGTCGAGCTCCCGCTCGCCGCGGCCGGGGAGGACGAGGTCACCGTTGCCGGCGATGTCGGCACCGGCGCCATCACGATCTCAGGAGCGGTGATCTCGGCAGCCAACGCCGGCACGACGATCGGTGCTGGTGCCTCGTATCCGACCGGGGGCAGAACGGCGATCTGATATTCGTCACGCTGTTCGGTGACGATCTCGTAGGTACCGTCGCTGTTCACCGGAACAGTGACGGGCGCATCGTCGATGGCCTGCACAGGAGTTCCGTCGGCGGACTGCAGTTCAACGCTGGTTCCAGGGGGAACGGGCTGTGCCGCGGCCGCGCCGCCTAACGCGATCTGGCCGGTGATCGTTGTGGCGGGCGCCGGCTGAGCGAGCCAGAGCTGATAGTTCGGGCTGCCCGAGAGCGCCCCGTAGAGAAGCCGGATGCCTCGCACCGCAGTGGACGGCATGAACCAGACGTACGCCCCTGCGGTGTCGTTGACGTTGCCATAGACGGTGCCCGGTGTGTAGGTGATCGAGGATGCGCCATACGAGACGGTCTGCGAGGATGGCCCCGGCACCCAGTTCGGCACGTCGTAGGGCGCTGTGGCTCCTGTACAAGCCGAGGGCTTCGGCGACGCGTTCTCGCAGTAGTTCCCGGCTCCTTGCTCGCCCAGGTCAGACGTGGGCAGCGGGTTTCCTGCGGCATCGAGAGGTTGGATGAACACCCAGTCGGCATCGATGTCGCCGACGGCGAACCCCCATCCCGCCGTCGGAGCCGTGCTGAACATCACGGTGGTCGTCGACGGCGGCGGTGTGCTCGTCGACGGTGGCGTCGGCGCCGGCGCAGCCGAGCGCGCCCGCAGCGTGAGATAGGGCTGTTTGCGCGTCGATCCGAACTCCTGACCGAAGGCCGTGCTCGCGCCGAGATAGGCGGACTCACCCGTGGGCGCGGCGAGTGAGACGGAGTCGGTTGAGACCGTCGCGTTCGCATCTGTGGGGTTCGTGAACGACGCGGTCCCCGTGAACGAGTTGGCTGAGCCCGACATCGTCCAAGTCGGGAACGAGCCGATCGTCCCTGCAGGCACCGCCGAGGCGGGCGCGGCGGCCGTGATCACCAGGGCACCACACGCGATCGCGACCGCCAGCGCCTTCCCCCATGTACGCACGGGGTAGACGATACGGGGATTGTCGACGGCAGACTAGATCAGCAGCTCCTTTCGCTGCTACTCCGCGACGGGCGCCACGGGCCGGTCATCCTGCTTCACGGCGACCGGGGTGCCGTGCGT
>JBQCJQ010000271.1:0-3149 GCA_051952615.1 Humibacter sp. | reverse complement strand
CCGGGGTGCGCAGACGACCGAGCGGCATGCCGAGCATGATCGTCGCGCCGGCGAGGAAGCCGAGCAGCAGGGTCGTGGAAAGGGCCATGGGGCTTGCTCCCTAAGGTTAGGCAAGCCTTATCTTAGTAGGCCCCAGGCGCTCCGCTCGCCACCATCACTCCCACTCGATCGTGCCCGGCGGCTTCGACGTGACGTCGAGAACCACGCGGTTGACCTCGTCCACCTCGTTGGTGATGCGGTTCGAGATTCGCGCCAGCACGTCGTACGGCAGGCGCGTCCAGTCGGCGGTCATCGCGTCTTCGGAGCTCACCGGGCGCAGCACGATGGGATGCCCGTAGGTACGCCCGTCGCCCTGCACGCCGACCGACCGCACGTCGGCCAGCAGCACCACCGGGCACTGCCAGATGTCGCCGTCGAGCCCCGCGGCCGTCAGCTCGTGCCTCGCGATGGCATCCGCTTTGCGCAGCAGCGCGAGCCGGTCGCGTGTGACCTCGCCGACGATGCGGATGCCCAGCCCCGGTCCGGGGAACGGCTGGCGCCCCACGATCACCTCGGGCAGACCGAGCTCGCGGCCCACGGCACGCACCTCGTCCTTGAACAGGGTGCGCAGCGGTTCGACCAGCTCGAACTGCAGATCCTCTGGCAGCCCGCCGACGTTGTGGTGGCTCTTGATGTTGGCCGTTCCCGTGCCGCCGCCCGACTCGACGACGTCGGGGTAGAGCGTTCCCTGCACCAGGAAGCGCACCGGATCGCCGTCTGCTGCCGCCTCGGCGACGAGCTCGGCCTGGGCACGCTCGAACGTGCGGATGAACTCCCGCCCGATGATCTTGCGCTTCTGCTCGGGGTCGCTGACACCCGCGAGGGCGTCGAGGAAGACATCCGCCGCGTCGATCGTGACCAGCCGAACGCCGGTCGAGGCGACGTAGTCCTTCTCGACCTGCTCGCGCTCGTCCTGGCGCAGCAGGCCGTGGTCGACGAACACGCAGGTCAGCTGGTCGCCGACCGCCTTGTGCACGAGCGCGGCGGCGACCGCGGAGTCGACACCACCGGAGAGCCCGCAGATCACGCGGCCGGTTCCGACCTGGGCGCGGATCGCCGCGACCTGCTGCTCGATGACGTTCTCGCTGTTCCACTCGGCGGGGATGCCCGCCGCCCTGTGCAGGAAGTTCTCCAGCACGGCCTGCCCGTAGGCGGAGTGCTTCACCTCGGGGTGCCACTGCACGCCATAGAGCCGGCGTTCGTCGTTCGCGAAGGCGGCGACGGGCGTGGAGTCGGTGGAGGCGAGAACCTCGAAGCCGGCAGGCGCCTTCGTGACGGAGTCGCCGTGGCTCATCCATGCCGTCTGGTCGGCGGGCTGGTCGGCGAGCAGCGTTCCGGCATCCGTCACGCGCACCTCGGTCGAGCCGTACTCTCGGGCGCCCGTCTTCGACACCTCACCGCCCAGGCTCGTCGCCATCACCTGGAAGCCGTAGCAGATGCCCAGGGTGGGTACGCCGAGGTCGAAGATGGCGGGGTCGAAGCTCGGCGCCCCCTCCTCGTACACGCTCGACGGACCGCCGGAGAGCACGATGCCTGCGGGGTCCTTCGCGGCGACCTCTGCTGCCGTGATGGTGTGCGGCACGATCTCCGAGTAGACGGATGCCTCGCGCACGCGTCGTGCGATCAGCTGCGCGTACTGCGCGCCGAAGTCGACGACGAGAACCGGGTGCTTGCTCGCTGACGCGCCCTGGTCGTTAATGGGATGCCTCCACCTTGGTCTTCGACGACGTGGCCGGAACGGGGTTCTCGGCGAGGAACTTGTGAACCTGCCTGCTGATGTAGTGCTCGACGATGAACGACATGAACGGCACGACGCCGCCGAGGGCGATCTGCACGAACTTCGTGAACGACATGCGCATCAGCGACCACAGCCTGAAGTCGGCGATCAGATACAGCACGTAGAGCCATCCGTGCGCGATCAGGATGGCCGTCGACACGTCGAACCCGCCGATGTTCGCGTTCTGCGGGGTGTAGGGCACGAGGGAGATGACCGGCTGCCCTGGCGCGAACGCGTACACGGAGTAGCCGACGCCGTACTTGAGGATCATCTCGGCGACGAGCAGCAGCAGCATGACACCGGTGATGTACGCGGTGACCTGGTAGAACTTCAGCGCCCCTGGGATCTTGGGGATGTCCACCGTGCGCGGTCGAGCCGAATTGGCCGATCGCAGCTGCTCGATGGTGCGCTTGAGGAGGCTCCCGCCGTCCTCGTTCGCGGGGGGATTGGGCATGGGTTCAGTCTAATTGCGACGGAGAAGGGAGCTCGCTGGGAGCCGCGCCCGAAGCGGCCTCCCATGCGGCCATCGCGGCCTCGTACTCGGTCTCGGCGTCTTCGCGCTGCTTCTCCCAGGCATCCTTCACGACGCGGTACCAGAGGAAGATCGCGAACCCGGCGAAGATCGCCCACTCCGCCGCGTAGAAGATGTTCAGCCAGTCGACCGTGGCCTGCTCGACCGGTCGCGGCGAGTAGATCGCGGTGAGGCCGGCCGGCGGGGTGCCGTGCTCGACGAGGTACGAACTGTAGATGTCGGAGTCGCCGATGCCGTGCCACAGGTTCACGAGGGCGGCCACCGACATCGTGTTCATCGCGAACGGGTCGCCGCCGGCCTTGGGCGCCTGCGGCGCTTCGCTCGGCAGTAGGCGACCGACCAGGGTGACGGTCGCCTCGGGCTGCGCGCTCAGCCGTGCGATGGCATCCTTCGCCTTCTGCTCGGTCGGAGCCCATCCGCGAGCGACGGCCAGCTGCGCCGTCTTGCCGTCCTTGTCCTTCGCGGTCGGTGTGAAACGGGCCGTGACCCAGTAGCCGGTGGCTCCGTTGTTGAGGCGACCGACGAGCATCCCGTAGTCGCCCGGCGCGTAGGTGCCGACCGTGCGCACGAGCTGGCCTTCGTCCGCGGTCTCCGGCGGACCGTTCACGGTCGCGACCTGGTTCAGCGGCTTCGCGGTCTCGGTCGCGCGCTCCACGACGTGGCCCGACTGCACAGCGCGCTCCAGTTGCCACTGGCCGAGCCCGGCGAACACGCCTGCGACGACGAGGGCGAGCAGGAGGGCGGCGATCCACTTCGGTCGCACCATCGTGCGGGCGAGGGATTCGATGCGCGGCGGTGATG
>JBQCJQ010000270.1:0-2111 GCA_051952615.1 Humibacter sp. | reverse complement strand
ACACCGCGATACAGGCGCGGCACCTCTGCACTCCACGGCTCGACGGCGACCGTGGCGGTCTCCCCGGCGGCCATGCGGATGTCGAGCTCGGGAATCTCCACAATGGAGGGCACCGACGCCTCGACGCGCAGGGTGCCGAGCCTCGTTTCCGGGTCGTAGTCGGCGTGCACGAAGTGATCGTCGATGCCGTCGGCCGGCCGCTCGAGCAGCTCGACGTCACGGAAGATGCCGGGGAGCCACCACATGTCCTGGTCTTCGAGGTAGGTACCCGCCGACCAACGGTGCACGCGAACGGCGAGCACGTTGCGGCCAGGACGCACCCTCGTGTCGAACTCGAACGGCAACCTGCTGCCCGTCGACCAGCCGAGCTCCTCGCCGTTGAGCCACACCTTGGCACACGAGTCGACACCCTGGAAGCGCAGCACTGCGTCGCCCCACTCCGCCGGCGCCTCGAACACCAGGCGATAGTCGCCGGTCGGGTTCTCCGTGCTGACGAAGGGCGGATCGAGCGGGATCGGATACGACGTGTTCGTGTAGAGCGGTCCCTCTGCGGTCCCGCGCATCGATCTCGCCGGCCCGCCGGCGAGCGGCGTGAACTGCTCGAGCACCCAGTGCGATGGAACGGGCATCCGATCCCAGTCGGAGTCGTCGAACTCGTCGGCGAGGAATGCGTCGCCGGTTCCGTCGGCGGTCGGCGACAGCCGGAAGCGCCATTCCCCGTTCAGGCTGAGGACACGTGCGTCGCTGAGCGAGTCGGCGCGTGGTTCGCGCCGCCCTTCTCCCGGCTCGGTGCTCTCCCAGTACGACGACACGCTCACTCCCCTTCCCATGGCGCCGGCGCCTGACCGATCGCCTCCAGCTCTGCCCACAACGTTTCCGGAACCTCGACCCGATTCAGCGCTTCCAACTCGGCGAGCCGTCGTGGCGACGAGACCCCGACGACCGTGGAGTCCACCAGCGGCGAGCGCAGCGAGAAGTGCAGCGCCGCCGCCTGGAGCGACACTCCGTACTCGGCGCAGACCGCCTCGACGCGTCCCACCCACGCGATCAGTTCGTCGGATGCCGGCCGATACGCATACGTCGCGCCGGGTCGCGCCCCGGTCGCCAGCAGCCCACCGCCGAAGGGTGCCGCGTTGAACACGCCCATGCCGCGCCGCCTCGCTTCCAGCAGCAACGACTCCGCACTCCTGTCCACCAGGGTGTAGCGATTGTGCGTGAGGAGCACGTCGAAAACGCCCGTGTCGACGTAGGAACGCATCAGCGGGACGGGTCCGGCCGCGATCCCGATGGCCGATACCGCTCCGGACTCGCGCAGTTCGAGCATCCCCTCGATCGCCCCGCCCGGCCCGGTCGCCTCGCTGAGCGAGATCGTGTACGGATCGTGAAGGTGCAGGATGCCGACCCGATCGAGACCCAGTCGCGTCATGCTCTCCTCGAAGGACCGCAGGACCCGGTCCCTGTCGAGGGCTCCCGTGACGGGGTCGCGGTCCACCTTGGTCACGATGTCGGCGGTCTGCTGGTCGCCGAGTTCGGCGCGAGCCCTGCCGAGGAGTTCCTCCGACCGGCCGCCGGAATACGCGTTGGAGGTGTCGACCGTGTTGAACGGTCCGCGCAGGATCGCCGTCGCGGCGGCAAGCTCCTCGTCCGGACTCCGATCGGCACGGCCACCGAGTGCCGAGGTTCCGACGGCGATCGCGTCGAGCGTGAGATCTTCGGGGATGGACGTCGTCGTTCTCTTCCTCGTTGGGTGTATATCCATTCTAGAATGAATTCTTCCTCAACACGGGTCAGGGTGCATCCTGAGACCGTGCCCCAAATTGCAACCCTCGCTCCGCCGGACCCTCGCCTGATCTCCGCGCTCGATGAGGCGTGCGGCCGAGTCGCCGCTCGCGCATCCGACCGGCTCGCCGGCGCCCACGACGCCTCGCACTATCAGCTGACGCCGCTGGCCGTCGTGACTGCGAGTGACGCCTCGGAGGTCGCAGGAGTGCTCGCCGCCGCCCGCACACAGGGCGTGCCGGTCACCTTCCGCTCCGGCGGTACCAGCCTCTCCGGCCAGGCGAGCACCGACGGGCTGCTGCTCGACACCCGCCACCACTTCCGCGGCGTCA
>JBQCJQ010000269.1:0-8012 GCA_051952615.1 Humibacter sp. | reverse complement strand
ACGATCGTCGTGACCTTAACGCAACGTGTACCGGGGGAGAACACTCGGTGGAGTTCACCCTGATCGTGGCGCTGGTGATATTGCTGGCGCTGTTCTTCGACTTCACCAACGGCTTCCACGACACGGCCAACGCCATGGCTACACCGATCGCAACCGGTGCCATGCGCCCCAAGGTGGCAGTCGCGCTCGCCGCCGTGCTGAACCTGGTCGGCGCTTTCCTCTCCACCGCAGTCGCCCAGACGATCTCGAGCGGCCTGATCAAAGAGGGCCCGGGCGGTGTGGAGATCACGCCGACCATGATCTTCGCGGGGCTGGTGGGCGCGATCATCTGGAACCTCGTGACCTGGCTGTTCGGCCTGCCGTCGAGTTCGAGTCACGCTCTGTTCGGTGGGCTGATCGGCGCCGCGATCGTCGGTGCGGGCTTCGGATCGGTCGACTACCTGGTGCTGCTCGACAAGGTGATCCTTCCCGCCGTGCTCGCGCCGATCACCGCGGGCTTCGTCGCGTACTGCGCGACGAAGATCGCCTACGCCATCACGCGCAGGTACGACGGCCTTCCCGACGGTCGCGCGGGGTTCCGGTTCGCTCAGATCTTCTCCTCGTCGCTCGTCGCGCTGGCGCACGGCACCCATGACGCTCAGAAGACGATGGGAGTGATCACGCTCGTACTCATCTCAGCAGGCGTTCTCGCCCCCGGATCGAACCCTCCGGCCCTGGTGATCACCGCCTGCGCACTCGCGATCGCGATCGGTACCTACACCGGCGGATGGCGCATCATCCGCACCCTCGGCAAAGGCCTCACCGAGGTCAAGCCCGCTCAGGGGTTCGCCGCAGAGACGAGCACCGCGGCCACCATCCTGGCCTCGACGCACCTCGGATTCGCGCTGTCGACCACCCAGGTGGCATCAGGATCGGTGATCGGTTCCGGCCTGGGGCGTCGAGGCTCGAGCGTGCGTTGGGGCACGGCGGGCCGCATCGGCCTCGGCTGGCTCATGACGCTTCCCGCCTCGGCGGTGGTCGGCGCGATCACATCGTTCATCGCGCTCATCGGCCCCGCCGGAGTGATCATCGACCTCGTGATCGCCATCGGGGTCATCGTGTTCATCTTCGTCATCTCGAAGCGCAACCACGTGGATGCCCGCAACGCACTCGAGGGCGTGAGCGAGGTCGCCGAGTCGGGGCGCGTCGTGAAGATCCGCAAGGTGAAGCCGAAGAGGAGGAGTGCAGCGTGATCGACTGGGTCTCGTTCTTCGTCGTCGCGGCGGTGTCGTTGGTGTCGGCGTGCGTCGTCGTCGCGCTCTGCGCCTTCGCCCTGCGGATGCTCTCCACGGCGGGCAAGGCGCCGAACGTCACACCCGCGGAGTTCGCGGACGCCATCACCGTCGTCTCGCCTGCCAAAGCGGCCGCGGAGGCCAAGCGCATGCGCCGCGCGGCAGAGAGGAACCCGCTCAGCGCAGGCAGAAAGCGACTCGCCCTGATCGTCGCCTACGCATGCTTCGTTCTGTGCGGGCTCGTCGTGCTGTTCGGCATCTACCTGATCATCCCCGCGTTCCACACCTGAGTTGCGATGCCGACGGGCAGAGCGGCACCAGCCCTGGCGCCGGTGTGCCGTCGCCTGACAATATCGACTCGATCCTTCTCCTCACGATGGGAGCCCCCATGTCGCAGACCGACACGACGACCGAAGCTCAGGCCGGCGGCCGCCTCAACACATTCTTCGAGATCTCGAAGCGCGGCTCGACGTGGTGGCAGGAGGTGCGTGGCGGCCTCGTCACCTTCGTGACGATGGCGTACATCATCGTGCTCAACCCGATCATCCTGTCGAGCAGCCCGGACGTCGACGGCCACCGGCTCGCGTTCTCCGCCGTGGCGGCGGTGACGGCGCTCACCGCCGGCTTCATGACCATCCTGTTCGGCCTGATCGCGCGGCTCCCGTTCGCGTTCGCCGCGGGGCTCGGCATCAACTCCTTCCTCGCGGTGAGCGTCGTCGGCCAGGTGACCTGGCCAGAGGCGATGGGACTCGTCGTGATCGACGGCATCATCATCGTCATCCTCTCGGCGACCGGGTTGCGGAGGCTCATCTTCGACGCCGTGCCGTATTCGCTGAAGATCGCCATCACCGTCGGTATCGGTCTGTTCATCGCGTTCATCGGGCTCGTGGATGCCGGATTCGTCAAGTCCACGGGCCTGGCGTCCCCGCCGGTCGGGCTCGGCAACGATGGGTCGATCACGACCGTCCCGACGGTGGTGTTCGTGATCACGCTGCTGCTCACGGGCATCCTGGTCGCGCGCAAGGTCAAGGGAGCCATCCTGATCGGGCTCGCCTCGGGAACCGTGCTCTCCGTGATCATCGAGGCGATCTGGCACCTCGGCGCCGCAGGGGCGAAGAACCCCGGCGGGTGGAGCCTGACCGTGCCGCAGATCACCAACTGGGTATCGCTGCCGAATCTGAGCCTCGTCGGTCAGGTCAGCTTCGACTTCAGCAAGCTCGGCGTGCTGACGGCGGTCATGCTGGTCTTCACCCTGGTGTTCAGCAACTTCTTCGACGCCATGGGAACGATGACAGGCCTGTCCAAGGAGGCGGGACTCGCCAAGGATGACGGAACCTTTCCGCGGCTGCGCAGTGCGCTGATCGTCGAAGGTGTCGGCGCCGTCGCGGGCGGACTCACGTCGAGCTCCTCCAACACGGTCTTCATCGAGTCGGGGGCCGGCATCGGAGAAGGGGCGCGCACCGGCTTCTCCAACGTGGTCACAGGCGTGCTGTTCCTGCTCGCCATGTTCTTCACGCCGATCGCACAGATCGTGCCCTCCGAAGTGGCAGCCGCCGCTCTGGTGATCGTCGGAGCGCTGATGATGTCGCAGATCAAGAGCATCGACCTCACGGACTTCTCCGTGCTGCTTCCGGTCTTCCTGACCGTCGTGATCATGCCGCTGACCTACTCGATCGCGAACGGAATCGGCGCGGGCTTCATCGCCTGGGTCGTGATCCAGGCGTTCTCCGGCAAGATCCGGTCGATCAGCCCTCTGCTCTGGGTCGTCGCGATCGGCTTCGCCATCTACTTCGCCCGCGGACCGATCGAAGCCCTGTTCGGGCATTAGCAGTACGACTTGGTCAGGTGACCAGCCTTACCATGAGGCATGACTTCTGAGGAGATCGCAGGCATCGTCGCCGAGCGACGGAAGGCGTTCGACGCCGGCATCACCAAGCCGCTGGCATGGCGCAGAGCGCAGTTGACAGCCATCCGGCGCATGCTCACCGAGCACTCCGCCGATTTCGAGGCAGCGCTCGCCGCCGACCTCCACCGCAATCCGACCGAGACGCAGCTCGCCGACATCAACGTCGTGCTCACCGAGGTGGCGCACGCGCTCGGCCACCTCAAGCGCTGGGCAGCGCCCAAGCGGGTAACCGTTCCTCTGGTGGCGCAGCCGGCACGGGCATCCATCATCCGCGAGCCGCTCGGTGTCGTGCTGGTGATCTCGCCGTGGAACTACCCTGTGCAGCTCCTGCTCGGCCCCGTCGTGGCAGCGCTCGCCGCCGGCAATGCGGTCGTGATGAAGCCGAGCGAGCTCGCGGCCGCGACCTCGGCGCTGTTCGCGAGACTCGTGCCCGAGTACCTGGATGCCCGCGCCGTCGCCGTCGTGGAGGGCGCCGTTCCGGAGACGACGGCTCTGCTCGAGCAGCGGTTCGACCACATCTTCTACACCGGCGGGTCCCGCGTCGGGCGCATCGTCGCCGAGGCCGCAGCGAAGCACCTCACGCCGATCACGCTCGAGCTCGGCGGCAAGTCGCCGGTCTACGTCGACGACTCGGTCGACCTGAAGGCCACGGCGAAGCGGATCGCCTGGGGCAAATATCTCAACGCCGGCCAGACGTGCGTGGCGCCGGACTACCTGCTGACCACTCCCGAGGTCGCCCGTGAGCTGGTGCCGCTCATCGCGGAGTCGGTGCGTGAGCTGTACGGGGACGACCCGCAGGCATCCGCCGACTACGCCCGGATCGTGAGCCCCGGCCGCTTCGAGGCGCTGAACTCGCTTCTGGCCGACGGCGAGATCGCCTCCGGCGGTCAGACGGATGCCGCGGACAGGTACATCGCACCGACGGTGCTCACCGGTGTCGGCGACGACGCGCGCATCATGCAGGAGGAGATCTTCGGGCCCATCCTGCCCGTGATCGAGGTCAGTGGTGCCGCGGAGGCCATCCGTCGCATCGCCGCCGGCGACAAGCCGTTGGCGCTCTACGTCTTCTCCGAGCGGGACGAGGTGCGCAAGGCCTTCCTGCGGGGCACGTCGTCGGGTGCCGTCGGGTTCAACGTGCCGGCGGTGCATCAGACCCTCATCGGGCTGCCCTTCGGCGGGGTGGGGGAGAGCGGCATGGGACGCTACCGCGGCGAGGCCGGGTTCGTCACGTTCAGCAACGAGAAGGCCGTGCTCAGCAAGCCGCTGAAGCCGGAGTCGCTCTCGATGATCTTCCCGCCGTACACGGAGCGCACCGACTCGATGGCGCGCGGGCTGATCCGCAGGCTCTCCTAGGTCGCCTGGCGCCACCGGGGTCGCCCGCGCCAGCGCGATCGTCCGGAACCAGGGGTCTCGCACGTCGGTCCGATCGGCATCCAGCGAAGCGTGATGTCGCCCCCGTAGTGTCGAGGGCGAGGCGTGAAGAAGCGCCCCAGGAAGGCCCCAGGTCGTGACCACGACACGTGAGATCCCCGTTCAGCAACCCGATTCCGAGATGTCACCGCCCCCAGGATGGGATGACCGCGAGGGCGCTTTCCGCATCGAGACCGACTCGCTGGGGGAACGCAGGATCCCCGCAGACGCCTACTGGGGCATCCACACCTTCCGGGCCCTGGAGAACTTCCCGATCGCGCACCGGCCCATCTCCGTCTACTCGACCTTCGTCGAGGCGCTGGCCATGGTGAAGCAGGCGGCGGCGAGAGCGAACGCCGAGATCGGCGTGCTCGAACCAGGCAAGGCGGAGCTGATCGACCGCGCGTGCCAGGAGGTGCTCGACGGCAAGCTGCACGACCAGTTCGTGGTCGGCATCATCCAGGGCGGCGCCGGCACGTCGACCAACATGAACGCCAACGAGGTGATCGCCAACCGAGCCCTCGAGCTGGGCGGGTTCGAGAAGGGCGACTACGCGCACCTGCACCCGATCGACGACGTCAACCGCAGTCAGAGCACGAACGACACCTATCCGACGGCGGTGAAGATCGCGCTGTCGCTTCTGCTCCGCTCGCTGCTCGATGAGCTGTGGGAGCTGCGCGAGGCGTTCTCACGCAAGGGCGTCGAGTTCAGGAACGTGCTCAAGGTCGGCCGCACTCAGCTGCAGGATGCCGTTCCGATGACGCTCGGCCAGGAGTTCCACGGCTTCGCCACCACGCTCGCCGAGGACTACGAACGGCTCAAGGAGACCATCTGGCTGCTCGCCGAGGTCAACCTCGGCGCAACGGCGATCGGAACCGGCATCACCGCCGACTCGAGGTACGCCGCGGCGGTCGTGCGCCACCTCAACGCGATCTCCGGGCTCGAGCTCGAGACGGCGCCCGACCTGATCGAGTCCACGAGCGACGCCGGCGTGTTCATGTCGTTCAGCGGCGCCCTCAAGCGCAGCGCGGTCAAGCTGTCGAAGATCTGCAACGACCTCCGGCTGCTCTCCAGCGGACCCCAGGCGGGATTCGGCGAGATCACCCTTCCTCCGAGGCAGGCGGGCTCGAGCATCATGCCGGGGAAGGTCAACCCGGTCATCCCGGAGGTCGTGAACCAGGTCGCGTTCAGCATCATCGGCGCTGACGCAACGGTGACCGCGGCCGCCGAGGCGGGTCAGCTGCAGCTGAATGCGTTCGAGCCGGTGATCGCGAACTTCCTCTTGCAGTCGATCACCTGGCTGAGGCAGGCGTGCCTCACGCTGCGTGTGAACTGCGTGGACGGCATCACCGCGAACGAGCAGCGACTGGAGACGATGGTCGGGTCATCCGTCGGGGTCATCACGGCGCTGACCCCGCACATCGGATACGCGGCCGCGGCGGCCCTCGCGAAGACCGCCCTGCTCACCGGACGCAACGTAGCGGACCTGGTGGTCGAGGCGAACCTGATGCCCCGCGAGCAGGTCACCAGACTGCTCTCGCCCGCGCGGCTCAGCGGTCTGGAGACGATCACCACGTCGATCCCCGTCGTGCCCGACCACCACGGAAACCCCGACGCCCGGCTCTGAGCCCGCCTGCCCCCGCTCGCAGCTGCTCCCGGCCCTCTGCTCTCGCCGGCCACCGCGCCCGTTTCCCGCCCCTGCCCCGCCACCCCGCGAGCCACCACTTACCCGCCGAGCCACCACTCGGCCGCCGACCCACCACCGAATCCGCGCGAACAAGGTGGTGGTTCGACGCGTGAGTGGTGGCTCGGCGGGATAGGGGTGGCCCGCGGGGGCGGCGAGCCGGGAGGGCGTCGCCACTTGTTGTGGGTTCGCGGCGCCCCACGCAGCACGAAGTGGCGATGACTTGGTGCGAGCAGGGGGAGGGTGCCGCTAGATCACTCGGCAGTGGGTCGTGAGGGAACCGATGCCGGAGCACGACACCGTCACGCGCGACCCGTCGTGCAGGAACACCGGGGGAGTGCGCGAGTACCCCGCGCCTCCGGGGCTGCCCGTGGAGATGAGCGTTCCCGGCTGAAGGGTCGTCGAGGTGGAGAGGAACGCGATCAGCTCCGCGACGGAGCGCACCATGCCCGAGGTGGAGGCGTCCTGGAGCAGACGGCCGTCGACAGTTGTCGACAGCCAGAGGTCTTGCGGGTCGGCGATCTGGTCGGCCGTCACCACGACGGGTCCGGTCGGCGTGAAGCCGTCGAACGACTTGCACCGCGACCACTGCGCTTCGGAGAACTGCAGGTTCCTGGCGGTGATGTCGTTCACGACGGTGTAGCCGAACACGTGGTCGAGCGCGTCGGCGACCTTCACGTTGCGCGCAGGCTTGCCGATGATCACCCCGAGCTCGGCCTCGTAGTCGACCTCGTTCGAGAGCTCCTCCGGCCAGGTCGTCGTGGCCTCGTGCGCCGTGAGCGAGTTCGGCCACAGCGCGAACACGGTCGCGGCCTTCTCCACCTTGAGGGCGAGCTCGGCGGAGTGCGCAGCGTAGTTCGCTCCGATCGCGAGGATGACCGGCGGCCGCATCACCGCCGACCCGTGGCGCAGCTCGGAGACCGCGTGCCACAGCTCTTCCCGCGGTGCGGCCGCGACAGACGCGGCCTCGATCGACGCCCTCGACTCTTCGCCGCGCTCGATGAGCTCCTGAAGGTCGGCGGGAGCGTCGTCGATCAGCTCATCGACGAATGCCGCCCGCTCGTCGACGACGACGGCCAGACGCACGTCCGACCCGCCGTGGGTGCCGAGGTGCGCCAGTTTCACGCTGAAAGGCTATCGTCTGGACCGTCTGGAGAGAGGCGCTCGACCGACGTGTACCGCGCAATAGGGTAGACGGGTGTCCATCGACGAAGAGCGTGCCGACGCATCCCAGGCGCGCGACGACAGCGCCGACGACGCACGACGTGCCGCCGCCGCGAAGGACGCCGCGATCGGAGAGGTGGACTGGGCGCAGCCGCCGGACGGAACCGTCGTCGGACGCTTCGCGGCCCCGAGCGGATCGCTCGCCACCTGGATGATGGGCGACCCGGCGAACCCCCGTGTCGTGCTCGTGCCCGGCGTCACCGGTTCGAAAGAAGACTTCGCGCTGCTCGGCCCGATCCTCGTCGAGAACGGCTACAGCGTGCTCAGCTACGACCTGGCAGGGCAGTACGAGTCGGCCGATGCCGGTCCTGGTCCGAGCGGACACTACGACTACGACCTCTTCGTCGACGACCTGATCGCGGTGCTCGAGAGCGAACCGCCAGCTCACGTGCTCGGCTATTCCTTCGCGGGGTCTGTCGCACAGCTGGTCGCCGTGCGACGTCCGGACCTGGTGCGAAGCCTCACGCTGCTCACGGCGCCCCCGCTCGCAGGCCAGACGTTCCGCGGCGTGCGCATG
>JBQCJQ010000268.1:0-7736 GCA_051952615.1 Humibacter sp. | reverse complement strand
GAGATCTTCGGGCCGGTGCTCTCCGTGCTCACGTTCCGCACCCCAGTGGAGGCGATCGCCAAAGCGAACAACACCCCGTACGGCCTCTCTGCCGGCATCTGGACCGACAAGGGGAGTCGCATGCTCGCCGTCGCCGACAAGCTGCGCGCGGGCGTGATCTGGGCGAACACGTTCAACAGGTTCGACCCGGCCTCTCCGTTCGGCGGATACAAGGAGTCGGGCTATGGCCGCGAGGGCGGCAGGCATGGTCTTGCGGCATACCTGGCCTCGTCGTCGGCGAAGCCGATCCTGAGGTCGGCGGACGCGCGGAAGGCGGTCATCTCCGCGGAGGCTGCGAAGCCGGGCGAGACGGCGGCCAAGCCCGCCTCGAAGACCACCCGGGCGAAGAAGGGAGCGGCCAAGTGACACGGCTCGTTGTGCCCAAGACCTACAAGCTGTTCATCGGCGGCGCCTTCCCGCGCAGTGAGTCCGGCCGCACCTATGAGGTGCTCGCCTCGGACGGCACGTTCCTCGCCAACGCTGCGAAGGCATCCCGCAAAGACGCGAGGGACGCGGTTGTCGCGGCCCGCAAGGCCGTCGCCGGATGGGCGGGTGCGACCGCGTACAACCGCGGCCAGGTGCTCTACCGGGTCGCCGAGATGCTCGAGGGCAGGCGTGCGCAGTTCGTCGACGAGGTTCAGGCATCGGAGGGACTGAGCAGAAGGGATGCCGAGGGTCAGGTCGACGAGGCGATCGACACCTGGGTCTGGTACGCGGGTTGGGCGGACAAGTACGCGCAGACGGCGGGCAACGCCAACCCGGTCGCCGGACCGTTCTTCAACCTCTCCGTGCCCGAGCCGACGGGCGTCGTCGCGGTGATCGCCCCGCAGGGCGGCCTGTCCTTGCTCGGACTCGTCGCCGTGACCGCTCCCGCCCTCGTGACGGGGAACACCGTCGTGGCGATCGCCGACGAGCGGCATCCGCTGTCGGCGATCTCGTTGGCCGAGGTGCTCGCGACGAGCGATCTGCCGGCCGGCGTGGTCAACGTGCTCACCGGGTCCGCCGCCGAGATCGCGCCGTGGCTGGCATCGCACGCCGACGTGAACGCACTCGACCTGACCGGCGCCGCCGAGCTCGACTGGGTCGACCTGCAGATCGCCGCAGCCGACACTCTCAAGCGGGTGCTGCCGCCGGAGGGTGGCGAGATCAGCGTGCGCTCCCTCGAGCGCATCACCGCGTTCACCGAGACCAAGACGGTCTGGCACACCAAGAGCGTGCTCTAGGCCCGCGAATTCCGCCCACCGAGAAGCACGACCGTATGGATCGTGTCAAGGAGTGGCGTGTCTCCGCCATCGAGGGCGAAGATGGTTGAAGGGCGGAAGGAGCGACATGTCAGACGAGGTGTCGACCGTCTTCGTGGGCGACAGCATCACCGCCGGTGGGCGTTGGGATGAGTGGTTCCCCGGTGAAGGCGTGCACAACCTCGGCGTCGGAGGCGACACCACCGACGCGGTGATCGCGCGCCTCGATGACATCGTCGCCCTGCGGCCCGACACGGTCGTGCTGCTGATCGGAACGAACGACCTTGCGTGGCGCCGCTCGGCGGAGCACATCGTGCGCAACATCGAGACGATCCTCGTCACCCTGCGCAGGGAGCTCCCCGAGTGCCAGCTTCTGGTGCAGTCCGTCATGCCGCGCGAGACGGCCCACGCCGACACCATCAAGGACGTCAATCGGCACCTCTGGCAGTTCGCGTCGACCGTGAGAGCGCAGTACCTCGACCTGTGGCCGGCGCTGGCCACCAGCGACGACTGCATCGATCCGCAGTACTCAGACGACTCGCTGCACCTGAACGAGAAGGGCTACGAGGTCTGGGTCTCCGAGCTGCGTGGCGCCCTCGAGACGTTGCACGATCAGCCTCCGACCAGCAGGCCGATCCTGCTCCCGCGCGAGCACCTGCGCCACCGTCACTGACGCCCGCGTGACGCCGCTGAAGGTCAGTGCGCGCCGAGTGCCGCGTCGAATTCGGCGAGAGCGTTCTCGGAGAACAGCACGAATCGTACGAGTTCGAGCCCTTTCACGCCGCCGACCTCGTTCAGCACCGTCGACACGGCGACCCGAGCTGCGTCATCCATCGGCCAGCGGTAGACGCCGGCTGACACGGCGGGAAAGGCGACGGATGTCGCACCCAGCTCACCCGCGACCTGCAGCGATCGCGTGTAGCAGCTCACCAGCAGGGGTCGTCGATCATCGGACGCACTCCACACCGGTCCCACCGTGTGGATGACATAGTGCGCGGGAAGCTCGCCCGCGGTCGTCGCGACGGCGTCGCCGGTCGGCAGGCCGTCGGGCAGCACCGTCTCGCGGAGCCGTCTGCACGCGGCGAGGATCGCGGGTCCGCCGGCTCGATGGATCGCGCCGTCGACCCCTCCGCCGCCGAGCAGAGACGAGTTCGCGGCGTTGACGACCGCGTCGACGTGCTCACGGGTGATGTCGCCGAGCACGGTCTCGACGCGTACGCCCCCGACATCCCTCGTCGTCACGTCAGCTTCTGTTGTTGGAGAGCTCGAACACCCTGAGCAGCTCGTCCACGGCACGCTCGCGCTCATCGCCGCCCGCCTCGAACTGATCGGCGACGTGAGTGCGAAGGTGATTCTCGACCAGGAGTTTGTTCAGCGAGCCGAGCGACTTCTGAATGGCGAGGGACTGCGTGAGGATGTCGACGCAGTAGTCCTCGTTCTCGATCATCTTCTCCAGCCCCCGCAGCTGGCCCTCGAGGATGCGCGCTCGGTGCATGGCACGCTTTTTGATGTCGGCGATCACGCTCTCAGGGTAGGCCAGAAGCACCTGACCGCGGCATCGCCGAGGCCGGCCGACCCGGAGGATGGAGTCTCACGGAGTGCGCCGCGTCGGGCCCACTCCCGAAAGGGGGACTGCCCGACGCGCGATGAGTTCTTTAAAATCGCTCCAGCTATCTGACCCGTTGCGGTGCCCGACCGTAACCCGAAGGGGGTGCCAGATGCTTAAAAACCTCTCGCCCATTTTGTCTGGAGCACTGCTCCGCGCACTCGATGAGACTCCGAGCGGAGCGTGGATCGCCATCGCGAGCCGTGCCCATCACGACGTGGAAGGGATCGACGCACCCGAGTCGACCGTTGAAGACGTCGTCGCCGCGCTGCTCGCCGTCACTCCGCTCGAGGCCGACGCGCCCATCGTCACCGAAGGGGAGGGTGAGCAGAGTGACACGGTCTTCGCCGTCGCCGGTTTGGCGGCGGATGCCGAAGGCCGACGTTTCAAGCTGCTCGCCGTGTCGGAGCTCGCGTTCAGCGCATTGCTGAAGGAGAGCCACGTCGTGATCGTCGTGGACGACCCGATGCCGGCCGGCTTCTTGCTCTGCAAGGGTTGTTGCTGACCTCGAGCACGCATGCGGTCCGAATCCTCGGACCGAGCTGCCGTCGGGTGCGAGCCCGGCGGTCTACGGCACGTAGACTCGACATCGCCATGCCCGAACAGAGATCAGAACCCGCCTTCGCGCGCCTCGCGCTCGCACCCGGCCTGCTCGGCGCGATCGTGCTGATCGCCACGCTCCCGCTGATCGGGAACGACGACTGGTACATCTGGGTTCGCTACGCGGTGGCGATCCTCGCGCTGATCGTCTGCGTCTTCGCGGTGCAGGGCAAGGCGCCGTGGTGGCTGATCGGCCTCGTTCCGATCGCCGTGGTCTTCAACCCGGTGTGGCCTCTGCCGATCCCAGACATCTGGATGAGCGTCGCGCACATCGCGGGCGCCGTGATCTTCATCGCGGCCGGCGTCTCCATCAAGGTCCCGACCGGCGACCGCGACAAGGGACCGGCAGGGCGATACGACGGCAAGGCGCGCAAGCGCCCGTGAGCGCGTGCACCCGCTGGCGATCGCATGAAGGGATCGCCTGCGAGTCGAGGTGACGCAAAGCATCCGCGTGCCGTAAAATAACTGTTCGTCGGGGTCCGGGCTTCTGCCGGACACGTCTCGTCGACTGCATCGCAGAAGACAATCGGGTTTCGCCCGAAGACCCGCACCGGTCTCGTGCTGAGAAGCACCTCGTGGTGCGGACGGACGCGTTCACGGCCCCGGCAGACACAGGAGAGGTCCGCCGAATTCGGGCTTCACGCACAGGAGGATCATGCCGCACACCGGCGATCGCACCGCCCAGGCAGCTCGCCGCTCCGGGCCCCGTCACTCGAACAACGACGGCCTCATCCCCGTGCTCGCGCGCCGGGTGCGCGAGGTCGAGGCCAAGGCCCAGGCCGGCAAGAAGCTCGGCCCGACCAACCGCACCAAGTTCCAGGTGATCGCACTGCTCATGCGAGAGGAGCGTGCGCGGGCGAAGTCCGACCCGTCGCTGAGCGACGCCGCCCGAGCCGAGCAGCTGAAGCGGCTCGACGGCATCGCCACCATCCTGGCCAAGACAGCGGCACGCGACACCTCTCTCATCGCGGTGCTGGAATCCACTGCCCCGCCGAGCCCAGCGGCACAGAAGATGCGCAGGGACTGGCTGCTGGAGTCCGGCGCCGAGCTCGAGCCGGACGACCTGATCATCACGACCGAGGCGCCCAAGCCCAAACAGGACGCGCTGCTCTCACCGGAGCTCGCACAGAAGCAGGTCGTGCCGCAGTCGGTGCGCGCCAGACAGCTGTCCAACCCCTTCCTCGCCCCCGACTTCGCGCTCGCTGCACAGACGGCCGTCGCGCCCCGCCGCAGGCTCGACTCGTGGGAGCTGCTCGGCCCGCTCTTCAAGTCGTTCGAGTACGGCTCGGGTGGCCGTGCCGCCAGCATGGAGCTGCCGGCCGCTCCGAAGATCGACAGATATTCCCCGTCGGGCATGGAGCTCATGAAGCACCAGGCACGGTTCGTGGAAGCGGTGCGACAGGGTCACCGCGAGTTCCTGCTCGCGGATGAGCCGGGACTCGGAAAGACGGCGCAGTCCGTTCTCGCGGCGTCGGTGGCGCGTGCCTATCCTCTGCTAGCCGTGGTGCCGAACGTAGTCAAGATGAACTGGGCTAGCGAGGTGGCGCTCTGGACGCCGCATCGCAGGGCGACGGTCATCCACGGAGACGGTGAGGGCCTCGATGCCTTCGCAGACGTCGTGATCGTCAACTACGAGGTGCTCGACCGGCACCTCTCCTGGCTGTCGGAGCTCGGCTTCCGCGGCATGGTCGTCGACGAGGCGCACTTCATCAAGAACCTGCACTCGCAGCGCTCTCGCTACGTTCTCGGTCTCGCCGACGCCATCCGTCGCTCCGTCGCCGACCCGCTGATGATCGCCCTGACCGGTACTCCGCTCATCAACGACATCGACGACTTCCGCGCCATCTGGCAGTTCCTCGGCTGGATCGACGGCACGAAGCCGACGGCCGACCTCATGGAGAAGCTCGACGAGACCGGTCTGACGCCCGCCGACCTCGGCTTCTACACCGCGGCCAGGGAAGCCGTGATCGACATGGGCATCGTGCGCCGCAAGAAGATCGATGTCGCGGCCGACCTGCCATCCCGCCGGGTGGTCGACCTTCCCGTCGAACTCGACGACGAGCTGGGCCGCTCGGTCAAGGCCGCCGAGCGCGAGCTCGCCGCTCGCCTCGTTCAGCGCTACCGCAGGGCGGTCTCCGCCGGGGTCGGTGCGTCGTTCGACGGGGACGACGACGAGCGAAGGGAACACCTCATCCGCATGGTCGCCCACGCGGAGCTCGAGGAGTCCAAGGGCCAGAAGACCGGCGAGAACGTCTTCACCATGGTGCGCAAGATCGGTCAGGCGAAGGCCGCGCTCGCAGCGGACTACGCAGCTCAGCTCGCCCGCTCGGTCGGCAAGGTGGTGTTCTTCGCGAAGCACATCGACGTGATGGACCAGGCAGAGGAGGCGTTCGCCTCACGGGAGCTGCGCACGGTCTCGATCCGCGGCGATCAGACGGCTCTTGCCCGCCAGCGCGAGATCGACGCCTTCAACAACGACCCCGGCGTCTCGGTCGCGGTGTGCTCGCTGACGGCCGCGGGTGTCGGGCTGAACCTGCAGGTGGCATCCAACGTCGTGCTCGCCGAGCTCAGCTGGACTGCCGCGGAGCAGACGCAGGCGATCGACCGCGTGCACCGCATCGGCCAGGAGGAGCCGGTCACCGCGTGGCGCATCATCGCGGCACAGACCATCGACGCGAAGATCGCGGAGCTCATCGACTCGAAGCAGTCGCTGGCGCTGCGCGCACTCGACGGCGTGGATGTCGAGCCGGGGTCGGCTGACTCGGTGCAGCTCGACGCCCTGATCTCGCTGCTCCGCGACGCGCTCTGACCCATAGTGGGCTCAGAGCTCGCCTTCGGCACGCTCCTCAGCCCGCGGTACGACGTAGCTCAGGGCCCGCGGTACGACGTAGCTCAGGCGTCGTCTTCGTCCGGCTCGTCGTCAAACACGACGATGCGCTCGTCGTCCGGGAACCCGTCGTCGAGATCCTCGTCGATGGGGCGCTCGTCCTCGTCGGCGAGAACGTCGTCATCGTCGAGCTCCGGCTCGTAGTCGCCCTCCTGGGCGGCTTCGAACTCGTCGAAGTCGGGGTCGGTGTCGTCGGACCGGGGCTGGCTGTTCTCGGTCATGCCGCCAGATTACTCGCGGTCATCTTCCGTGGCGAGGGTCGGATGATGTCACGATGTCGACCGCCGGGTAACGATCTGACCGTCCTCCGACCGCCCCCGCGCGCACCGTCGCGCAGGCTGCGCAAGACTGGGGTAATGAGTGACCACGCCACGT
Organism: Humibacter sp.; assembly: GCA_051952615.1. GTDB lineage: Bacteria > Actinomycetota > Actinomycetes > Actinomycetales > Microbacteriaceae > Humibacter. Next base: position 988 of record JBQCJQ010000268.1, on the reverse strand, counting down.
CCATGATCGAGATCGAGCGCAAATACGACGTGAACGATGATGCGGTCACTCCGGCGTTCGTCGGAGTCGGCCCGATCGCGGTCATCGAGATGCCGGAGGTGCGGGAGCTCGACGCGGTCTACTACGACACGGCCGACTTCGCGCTCGCCGAGGCGCACGTGGCACTTCGCAGGCGCGAGGGCGGCCCTGACGAGGGCTGGCACATCAAGCGCGACGTCGAGGAGGGCAGGCTGGAGCTGCACTGGGCACTCGGTACGCGGGATGACGGTGCGGCAGGGTCATCCGTTCCGGCCGGGGTTCGCGAAGAGGTGCGCGAGATCATCGACGACGCCGAGCTGATCGCGGTTGCGCGGGTGCGGAACACCCGGGTCGTTTCGCGCTTGCTGGACGCGGCGGGCTATCCGATCGCCGAATACTGCGACGACCACGTGACCGGATCGAACCTCATCAACGGCGGTTCCGAGACGTGGCGCGAATGGGAGGTGGAACTCTCTGCTGCGGCGCCGGACTCTCAGCGTGGCCGAGCCGAACTCCTCACCGCGCTGGAGAGCGTCGTGATCGCGGCGGGCGGTCATCCCGCCGAGATGTCGTCGAAACTGGAGCGCGTGCTGCGAGCAGTCTGAGAGCGTTCACGCCTCGTTTTGTCACGCGCTGGTCGGCTCCGGCATGATCGAGTGCGTATACACGAAAGAGGCGCGAATATGAAGATCGGAATCCTCACCTCCGGCGGCGACTGCCCCGGACTGAACGCAGTCATCAGGGGCGCGGTGCTCAAGGGCGATCGCGTGTTCGGCGACGAGTTCGTGGGGTTCCGGTACGGCTGGCGCGGTGTGGTGAACGCCGACATCGTTCCTCTCGACCGCCACAGCGTTCGCGGCCTCTCCCGGCAGGGCGGCACCATCCTCGGCTCCAGCCGTACCAACCCTTTCGAGGGCGACGGCGGTGGCCCCGAGAACATCCAGCGGATGCTCGACGAGAACGGCATCGA
>JBQCJQ010000267.1:0-12639 GCA_051952615.1 Humibacter sp. | reverse complement strand
CTCGAGCGCGATGATCTGCTGGTAGCGGGCAAGGGCGATCTCGATCGCGGGCAGCAGGTCGTTCGGGGTGAACGGCTTGACGACGTAGGCGAGGGCGCCGGCCTCGGTCGCGCGCTCGACGAGCTCCTTCTGGCTGAACGCGGTGAGGAGCACGACAGGGGCGATGTGACCCTTCGAGAGTCGCTCGGCCGCGGAGATGCCATCGAGCTGCGGCATCTTGACGTCCATGATGACGAGATCGGGGCGCAACTCGGTGGCCAGTGCAACGGCGGTCTCGCCGTCCCCGGCTTCGCCGACGACGTCGAACCCGTTGTCTCGCAGGATCTCGACGATGTCGAGGCGGATCAGCGATTCGTCTTCCGCAACGACCACGCGACGCGGTGCGGAGGTGTTCTCAGTGTCGGTCACGGTGAACAAGCCTACGACATAGCGAGTTGTGGTCTCGTTGTGTCGTCATCACCGGCCGTGGCGACAAGAGCGGACCCAAAAGTGGCGGGGGCCTGGGGCGGGGCGATGGAGGCGAGAGCGCCACGGCCGCGATATGCTGCCAGACGGTGCCTGGAGCCGGTGTGGCGGAATGGCAGACGCGGAGCACTCAAAATGCTTTGTCCGAAAGGGCGTGTGGGTTCGAGTCCCACCACCGGCACCGACGACTGCTGCGACCGGGGTGCGCCTGCGCGATAGTCTGCAGACCATGTCAGAAGCCCCCACACGAGCGGCCGCTCCGTCGCCCTCCGAACCCGCTGCGGCATCCGCTCCCGCTGCCACCGCGAAGCCGGCGAACCTGCCGCTGTCGAAGCGTCCGATCGACATCCTGTTCCTGGTGATCTTCGCGGCGTTCATCGTCACCTGCATCATCAGTGACTCGGTCGAGGGCCTCGGGCTCGACCAGGTCAAGGACTCCCCCAACGTCCTGGTGCGGTGGAACTACTGGTACGCCTCGAACTTCGACCCGCTGTACCAGTCCCACCCGGTGTGGCTCCGGTTCATCAGCGGCACCTCGGCGTTCGTGTACGTGGCGTTCTACGTGCTGCTGATCATCTCGATCATTCGCAAGTGGAACTGGATTCAGCTGCCGAGCGTGATCTACGCGACCATGATCATCGCGCTGACGGGCATCCCGATCTTCGGTGTCGAGTTCTTCGGGTCGGCCGCCGAGCGCACCCCGAACCCGGCGGTGTTCCTCGCGTTCAACCTTCCGTACATCGTGTTCCCGCTGCTGCTCCTGATCCGCATGCGCAAGCCGCTTCCGTTCACGAGGCGGTTCTGAGCTGTCGTGCGTGCCGGTCCCTGCCCGGCGCGCCGCAGTCGAGCGGGTGCGTGGTTGCGGGTGATTCGCCGGCGGAGCCGCCGAATCGTGAAGCGTGTCGCGTCTCCCCATACATGCGTTCGGCTCTGTCCCACCGGTGTTCCCGGGCGAAGACAGAGCCGAACGATGAGTCTTACGCGAAGACCTTCACGCCGTTCGCCAGCTTGAACGTCGGCGCGATGATGATGCCGAAGAACGGCACGATGATGCGCAAGAAGTAGACCAGCGGGGTGATGTGCCCGAAGTCGCCGATCGCGAAGCCGAGGACCGCGATGAGGCCGAACAGCAGGGCGAGGCCGAAGCCCTTGATCGTCGTGAGGAACGGCGTGGCGAACCCGACGCTCGCGATCACGATTCCGACGTCGACGATGAACGGCTGCCACGCGCCCGCGTTGCCGAGCGCGACACCTGCGATGATCCAGGCGGCGATGGCCACGAGCCAGAACACCACGAACACCGCACCGGCGATGCGCTTGTCGAGTTCACCCTTCGGGGGTCGAGCGGTCATCTTCGAGTAATCCTTCCGAAGGCGTAGGCCCCTCGCGGGACGGGGATGTCGGGCGAAGCGCCCGCTGTCGATAGTACTCGTCGCGCGGCCCCCGGCTCGCTACGCCGCCGACCCCTGTCGCGGCCTCTAACGTGGAGGGCATGTACCTCAGCTACGTCGCCATCGGAGACAGTTTCACGGAGGGCGTCGGCGACGACCTGCCGGACGGCCGGGTGCGCGGATGGGCGGATCTCGTCGCCACGGGCCTCGCCGCCGCGGCGAACGAGCCCGTGATGTACGCCAACCTCGCCATCCGCGGCCGCAAGCTCGCGCCGATCGTCGGCGAGCAGCTGGACGCCGCCATCGAGATGCACCCGCAGTTGCTCAGCATCAACGGCGGCGGCAACGACATCATGCGGCCGCGCGTGTCGGTCGACGACGTGGCTGCCCAGACGGCGGATGCCGTTGCCAAGGCGATCGACGCGGGCATCCACGTTCTGCTGCTGAGCGGTGCGAACCCGAGCGACAACCTCCCAGGCGGACGCACGGTGCAGCGCCGCGGAGACGAGCTCGCGAATCGAGTGCGCGCCATCGTCCCCGACTCCGGGATGACCTTCGTCGACAACTTCGCGGACCCCGTTCTGCGCGACCTGCGCTACTGGTCGCTCGACCGGCTTCACCTCAACGCGTTCGGCCACGCGCGGGTCGCATCCAGAGTGCTCACCGCCCTCGACGTCCCTGTGCCCGCTGAATGGCGTGTCGACGAGGTCGCCGCCCAACCGCCGACGGGACGCAAGGCGCCGTCTCTCGCCTACTACCGCGAGTACGTGCTGCCGTGGATCGGGCGTCGCCTCACCGGCCGCTCGTCAGGCGACGGTCGCAGCCCCAAGTTCGCACAGCTCACGCCGATCGATCCGGACATCGTCGTCTGAGCGAGCTCGGCGTGTCATGCTCGAAGAAGCGGGTCTCCACCCTGCGGTGAAGGCCGGGCCGACGGGAGGAGGAACGCATGATCTTCGAGGATCGGCTGGATGCCGGGCGCAGGCTCGCCGCCGCGTGCCGGCCGTTCCGCGACGCATGGCCCCGCCCTGTGGTGCTCGGCATTCCCCGCGGCGGCGTTCCGGTCGCTGCGGCCGTCGCCGAGGCGCTGGATGCCCCGCTCGACGTCATCGTGGTGCGCAAGCTCGGCCTGCCGGGCAACGCCGAGGTCGCGATGGGGGCGATCGGCGAGGGCGTCCGCGTGCTCGACGACGACCTGATCCGCGCGGTGAGTGTGAGCGCCGAGCAGCTCGCGAGGGTCGAGGAGCGCGAGCAGGCGGAGCTGGCGCGGCGACTCGGGCGATACCGGGACGACAGACATCCGGTGGAGACGGCGGGGAGAACGGCGATCGTGGTGGACGACGGGGTGGCGACGGGGGCCACGGCCAGAGCGGCGTGCGCGGTGGTGCGTGCTCAAGGTGCGGCATCCGTCGTGCTCGCCGTGCCGGTGGCGCCCCCTGACTGGATGCCCAGTCCTGGCGCCGACGCCGACACCCTCGTCTGCGTCGCGAGGCCGGAGCGCTTCTTCGCCATCGGTCAGTGGTACCGCGACTTCACGCAGACGACGGACGACGAGGTCAGAGAGCTTCTGGACGCCCGCTGACACGCGAAACGCCCCGACGAGACCGACGGGGCGTTCGCGAGCCGATGTGTGGGTTACTTCAGCGCGGCGTAAGCCGGGGCCGCCTCGTTGTGCACATCGCCGACGACGTGCACGCGCACGTCGTTCGTCGAGCCGGAGATTCCGGGAGGCGAACCGGAGATGACGACGACCTTGTCACCGACCTCGGCGAGGCCCTGACCGATGAGCACGTCGTCGACCTGTCCCATCATCTGGTCGGTGTGCGTCACGGTGTCCACCAGGAAGGCCTCGATGCCCCAGGTGAGCGACAGACGGCGGCGGATCCCCTCGTTGGTGGTGAACGCCTTCATCGGGATCTTCGAGCGCAGGCGCGACATGCGGCGTGCGGAGTCGCCGGACTCGGTGAAGACGCAGAGGAACTTCGCGTCGACGAAGTCGGCGACCTCGGCGGCGGCGAGCGTCAGCGCTCCGCCCTGCGTGCGCGGCTTCGTGCCGAGCGGCTGGATGCGGTCGAGGCCGTGCTCCTCGGTAGAGGAGATGATGCGAGCCATCGTCTGCACGGTGATCACGGGGAACTCCCCCACGCTCGTCTCGCCGGAGAGCATGACGGCGTCCGTTCCGTCGAGCACCGCGTTGGCACAGTCGGATGCCTCAGCGCGCGTCGGCCGCGGGCTGGTGATCATCGACTCGAGCACCTGGGTGGCCACGATGACCGGCTTCGCCATGCGACGGGAGATCTCCACCGCCTGCTTCTGCACGATCGGCACGGCCTCGAGCGGAAGCTCCACGCCCAGGTCACCGCGAGCCACCATGATGGCGTCGAACGCGTCGACGATCTCTTCGAGAGCGTCGACGGCCTGCGGCTTCTCGATCTTCGCGATCACCGGAACGCGGCGACCCTCTTCGTCCATGATCTCGTGCACCCGGTCGATGTCAGACGCGTTGCGCACGAACGACAGTGCGATGTAGTCGGCGCCGAGCTGCAGGCCCCAGCGCAGATCGGCCTCGTCCTTCGCGCTGAGCGCGGGAACGTTGACAGCGACGCCCGGAAGGTTGATGCCCTTGTTGTTCGACACGGGGCCGGGAACGACCACCTCGGTCTTGACCCGGACGCCATCGGTCTCGAGCACGCGCAGCGCGACCTTGCCGTCGTCGATCAGCAGCGGATCGCCCGGCTTCACGTCGTGAGGCAGGCCCTTGAACGTCGTCGAGGAGACCTGCTGGTCGCCCACGATGTCCTCGGTCGTGATGGTGAAGATGTCACCCTCTGCCAGGTCGTACGGGCCGTTCTCGAACTTGCCGAGGCGGATCTTCGGCCCCTGCAGGTCGACCATGACGGCGACGGCGCGTCCCGAGTCATCCGCCGCTCGACGCACGTTGGCGTAGACAGACTCGTGCACGTCGTAACTGCCGTGGCTGAGATTCATGCGGGCGACGTCCACACCCGCATCGATGATGGCGCGGATGCTTTCGTAGCTGGACGTCGCCGGGCCCAGCGTTGCGACGATCTTGGCTCGTCTCATGCTCTTTTTCGTACTCCTGGTTGTTGCGCGTGCACACCTGACCGGCGCCGTGAGATGCCGGGTTCCGAGCGCTAGATGGTGATCCCGCGGTCGGTCGGCCTCACGGGCGATGGGAGGTGGGTTTCACCTTCAAGATAGCGGTCGACAGCCGCCGCCGCAGCACGACCTTCTGCGATCGCCCACACGATGAGCGACTGGCCGCGACCGGCGTCGCCCGCGACGAACACGCCCGGCTCCGAGGTCTCGTAGTCGCCGTCGCGAGAGACGTTGCCGCGCTCGTCGAACGGCAGCTCGAGCTGACCGGAGAGAGTCTCCTGCTCGGGGCCGGTGAACCCGAGGGCCAGCAGCACCAGGTCGGCGGGGATCTCCCGCTCCGTCCCCGCCTTGGGAACGCGGCGCCCGTCGAGGTACTCGGTCTCCGCGACGCGGATGGCGACGACCTCGCCGACGTCGTTGCCGACGAACTCGACCGTCGATGCGAGGTACTCGCGCCTTCCGCCCTCTTCGTGCGCAGACTGCACCTCGAAGAGCGTCGGGGTCATCGGCCAGGGCTGGTGTCCTGGGCGCTCCGACGGCGGCTGCTTGCCAATCGCCAGGTTGGTGACGGATGCCGCCTTCTGCCTGTGCGCCGTTCCGATGCAGTCCGCGCCGGTGTCGCCGCCGCCGAGGACGACGACGTGCTTGCCCTCCGCCGTGATCTGCGTCGGAACCGAGTCGCCTGCGCCGACGCGGTTCTGCTGCACCAGGTATTCCATGGCGAAGTGAACGCCGGCGAGGTCGCGGCCGGGGATCGGCAGGTCGCGCGGCACCATGGCTCCGGTGGCGACCACGACGGCGTCGTAACGCGCCTTGAGGTCGGGCCACGAGATGTCCACGCCGATGTTCACGCCCGCACGGAACCGCGTTCCCTCCGCGGTCATCTGCGCGAGGCGCGTCTCGATCTGCTTCTTCTCCATCTTGAAGTCGGGGATGCCGTACCTCAGCAGACCGCCGATCCGGTCATCCCTCTCGTACACCGCGACGGTGTGACCGGCACGCGTGAGCTGCTGCGCGGCGGCGAGCCCCGCGGGGCCAGAGCCGACGACGGCGACCGTCTTGCCCGTGAGGCGCTGCGGCGGGTGAGGCTGAACCCAGCCGTTCGACCAGGCGTTGTCGATGATCGTCTGCTCGACCTGCTTGATGGTCACAGGCGGCTGGCTGATGCCGAGCACGCAGGAGTCCTCGCACGGAGCCGGGCAGAGCCGTCCCGTGAACTCCGGGAAGTTGTTCGTGGCGTGCAGCCGCTCGATGGCCTGACGGCCCTCGCCCCGCCACATCAGGTCGTTCCACTCCGGGATCAGGTTGCCCAGCGGACATCCCTTGTGGCAGAACGGGATGCCGCAGTCCATGCAGCGCCCGGCCTGACGGCGAAGCTGAGCAGGGTCGCCGCCCTCGTAGACCTCTTTCCAGTCCATCAACCGCACGGAGACGGGCCGCCGCTTGGGCAGCTCGCGCTCCGTGACCTTCAGGAAGCCCTTGGGGTCAGCCACCTGTCACCTCCAGAATTCTGTTCCACACGACGTCTCCATCGGGGTCGAGCCCCTCGTCGACGGCGTTCTTGCGGGTCTCGAGGACGGCCGCGTAGTCGCGCGGCAGCACCTTGGTGAAGCGCGCAGATGATGCCTCCAGGTCGTCGAGCAGACGCGCAGCGACCGCGGAGTCGGTCTCGGCGACGTGCTGCTCGAGCAGGTCGCGGACGATCTCGATGTCACCGCTGCCCAGCGGGTGCAGCTCGAGCTCGCCTGCAGCGAGGGACTCGCGGTTCACCCGCTCCTCGCGCAGGTCGAGAACGTAGGCCGTTCCGCCCGACATGCCGGCGCCCAGGTTGCGTCCCGTCGCGCCGAGGATGAGCGCGAGCCCGCCCGTCATGTACTCGAGGGCGTGGTCTCCTACGCCCTCGACCACGGCGGTGGCACCCGAGTTGCGCACCAGGAACCGTTCGCCGACGATGCCGCGCAGGAACAGGCTGCCCTGCGTCGCGCCATACCCGATCACGTTGCCGGCGATGACATTGCGCTCAGCGGGGAAGACGCTCGCCCTGTCGGGACGCACCACGATGCGTCCACCGGAGAGGCCCTTTCCGACGTAGTCGTTCGAGTCGCCTTCGAGCCGCAACGTGATGCCGCTCGGCAGGAACGCGCCGAGCGACTGCCCTGCCGATCCGGTCAGCGTGACGTCGATCGATCCGTCCGGCAGGCCGTGCTCGCCGTGCCTCACCGTGACCTCGTGCCCGAGAAGGGTTCCGACGGCGCGCTCGGTGTTGCGGATCGGCAGCGAGAGCTCGACGTGTCCGCCGTGCTCCAGCACGTCGGCGGCCTGCGCGATGAGCGCGTTGTCGAAGTGCTTCTCGATCTCGTGGTTCTGCTGGCGGCGGTTGCTGCGCGGGGCATCCTCGTCGAACTGGGGTCCGTGCAGCACGGGCGCCAGGTCGAGTCCGGATGCCTTCCAGTGGTTCACTGCTCGCTCGACATCCAGCGCGTCGACGCGGCCGACGGCCTCTTCGATCGTTCGGAACCCGAGCGCTGCGAGATATTCGCGCACCTCCTCGGCGATGAACTCGAAGAAGTTGACGACGAACTCCGGCTTGCCGGTGAACCTGCTGCGCAGAACGGGGTTCTGCGTCGCGACGCCGACCGGGCAGGTGTCGAGATGGCAGACGCGCATCATGACGCACCCGGAGACGACGAGCGGTGCCGTCGCGAAACCGAACTCCTCGGCTCCGAGCAGCGCGCCGATGATCACGTCGCGGCCGGTCTTGAGCTGACCGTCGACCTGCACCACCACGCGGTCGCGCATGCCGTTGAGCATGAGCGTCTGCTGCGTCTCGGCGAGCCCGAGCTCCCACGGCGTTCCCGCGTGCTTGAGCGAGTTGAGCGGGCTCGCGCCCGTTCCGCCGTCGTGCCCAGAGACGAGGATGACGTCGGCCAGCGCCTTCGCGGTGCCTGCCGCGACAGCTCCGATGCCGGTCTCGCTCACGAGCTTGACGTGCACCCTGGCGTGCGGGTTGGCGCGCTTGAGGTCGTAGATGAGCTGCTTGAGGTCTTCGATCGAGTAGATGTCGTGGTGCGGAGGCGGCGAGATGAGCCCGACGCCGGCCGTCGCGTGACGCGTACGCGCCACCCACGGGTAGACCTTCGTCGGCGGCAGCTGACCGCCCTCGCCCGGCTTGGCGCCCTGGGCGAGCTTGATCTGAAGGTCGGTGGCGTGCGTGAGGTACATGCTCGTGACGCCGAACCGTCCGGACGCCACCTGCTTGATGGCGCTGCGACGCTCGGGGTCGAGGAGGCGGTCGATGTCTTCGCCGCCCTCACCCGTGTTGGACTTGCCGCCCAACCGGTTCATGGCGATCGCAAGGGTCTCGTGCGCCTCGCGCGAGATGGACCCGTAGCTCATCGCGCCGGTCGAGAACCGCTTCACGATGGACGAGACCGGCTCGACCTCCTCCAGTGGAACGGGCGGGCGGATGCCGGTGCGCAGGGAGAACATGCCGCGCAGCGTCATGAGCTCCTCGGCCTGGTCATCCACGAGCTTCGTGTACTCGCGGAAGATGTCGTACCTGCGGGTGCGCGTCGAGTGCTGAAGACGGAACACCGTGTCGGGGTTGAACAGGTGAGGGGCTCCGTCGCGGCGCCACTGGTACTCGCCGCCGGTCGACATGCGCTCGTGCGTGAGCACGGCGCTCTCCTCCGGGTATGCCGAGAGGTGCCGCGCGAGGTTCTCGGCCGAGATGACGTCGATGCCGATGCCGCCCAGCTTGGACGTGGTACCCGTGAAGTACTTGTCGACCAAGTCCTGCGACAGCCCGACGGCCTCGAACGCCTGAGCCCCGGCGTAGGACGACACCGTGGAGATGCCCATCTTCGACATGATCTTCAGCACGCCCTTGCCGAGCGCCTTGATCAGGTTCTTGACGGCCTTCTCCGACGTGATGCCGGTGAGCATGCCGCTGCGCACCAGGTCTTCGCAGGTCTCCATGGCGAGGTACGGGTTAACCGCGCTCGCTCCGTAGCCGATGAGCAGCGCGACGTGGTGAACCTCTCGCACGTCGCCGGCCTCGACGACGATGCCGACCTTGAGCCGGTTCTCCGTGCGGATCAGGTAGTGGTGCACGGCGGAGAGCATGAGCAACGAAGGGATCGGCGCCAGGTCCTTGTTCGAGTCCCTGTCGCTCAGCACGATGAACTTCGCGCCCTCGGCGATGGCCTTGCCGGCCTCCTCGCAGATCTCCTGGAGCCTGCGCTCCATGGCGTCTTCCCCGGCGTCGAACCGATAGAGGCCACGGATGGTCACCGTCGTGCGAGTCGCCGGCGACGTGTCGATGTGCTGGATCTTCGCCAGCTCGTCGTTGTCGATCACCGGGAAGTCGAGCACCACCTGCCGCGTGTGCTCGGGCCCTGGCGTCAGCAGGTTGAGTTCCGGCCCGAGGCCGAGGCTCAGCGACGTGACGACCTCTTCGCGGATCGAGTCGAGCGGCGGGTTGGTGACCTGCGCGAACTGCTGCGTGAAGTAGTCGAAGAGCAGCCGCGGACGCTCGGAGAGCACCGCGATCGGGGTGTCCGAGCCCATGGCGCCGAGCGGCTCTGCGCCGGTCTTCGCCATCGGCGCGAGCAGAATCCGCACCTCTTCTTCGGTGTAGCCGAAGGTGCGCTGCCTGCGCGTGACCGACGCCGGGGTGTGCACGATGTGCTCGCGCTCCGGCAGGTCCTTGAGGTGGATGCGCCCGGCATCCAGCCACTCGCCGTACGGTTCGGCCGACGCGAGGGACGCCTTGATCTCGTCGTCCTCGATCAGACGACCCTCGACGGTGTCGACGAGGAACATCCGGCCGGGACGCAGGCGGCCCTTGCGCACGATGCGGCTGGGGTCGATGTCGAGCACGCCGATCTCGCTACCGAGAACGACGAGCCCGTCGTCGGTCACCAGGTAGCGACCGGGGCGCAGACCGTTGCGGTCCAGCGTCGCGCCGACGAGCGAGCCGTCGGTGAAGACCAAGGCGGCCGGGCCGTCCCACGGCTCCATGAGCATCGAGTGGTACTCGTAGAACGCGCGACGAGCCGGGTCGATCTCGGTCTGCTTCTCCCACGCCTCCGGCACCATCATCATGACGGCGTGCGGCAGCGACCTTCCGCTGAGCGTCAGCAGCTCGACGACCTCGTCGAACGACGCGGAGTCGCTCGCCCCCGGCGTCACGATCGGGAAGAGCGGCTTCAGGTCGCCGAGGAGGTCGCTGGCGAGCTGGGACTGGCGCGCGCGCATCCAGTTGCGGTTGCCCTGCACGGTGTTGATCTCGCCGTTGTGCGCGATCATGCGGAACGGCTGCGCGAGCGGCCACGACGGGACGGTGTTCGTCGAGTAGCGGGAGTGCACCAGCGCCAGCTTCGAGGCGAAGCGCTCGTCGGAGAGGTCGGGGTAGAACGGCTCGAGCTGGAGCGTCGTCACCATTCCCTTGTAGACGAGAGTGCGGCTGGACAGCGACGCGAAATACACGTCGAGCTCGCGCTCCACGCGCTTGCGCAGCCGGAACGTGAGGCGGTCGAGTGCGATGCCCGCCAGCGGCGCGCCCTCTTCGGTCGAGCGGGCGCTGCCGACGTAGAGCTGCTCGATCGCGGGCATGGCGTCGCGCGCCAGCGTGCCGATCTCGTCGGGGCGCACCGGAACCTCGCGCCAGCCGAGCACCTCGAGACCCTCTTCGGTCGCGATGTTCTCGATCGCGGCCTTGACCGAAGCACGCTCGTCGGGGTGCAGCGGCAGGAACGCGTTGCCGACGGCGTAGCGTCCTGCTGCCGGCAGGGTGAACTCGGCGACAGCGCGCAGGAACACGTCGGGGATCTGGGTCAGGATGCCCGCGCCGTCGCCGGTGCCAGCGTCGGAGCCGACCGCGCCGCGGTGCTCGAGATGCCGAAGGGCGTCGAGGGCTGCGACGATGATGTCGTGTCCGGCGGTGCCGCGCAGGGTGGTGACCATCGCGAGTCCGCAGGCGTCGCGCTCGTCACGAGGGTCGTAGAGACCCTGTGCCGGCGGAACGGTGCTGAACCGGGAAAACGGAGGCTGATCGGCCATGGATACCGTCCTCACATCGAGAAGGTGGGGGACGACGTCGGCCCGTGGACAGGGGGATGTTTGACTGCCGGGGTCGCCGTGATGAGTGTTCAGCCGGCAGAGCTTGTGGCTGCGGCTTTCGGTTCATCCGATCCGTCGTCGACCGAGGCGTCGTCTTCGTCGTTGTCCTCGTCATCCGGATCGGTGTCGAACGATTCTACCGCAGCGCCGTCGCGCTTCCATTCGCGGCCCGGAAGGTACACGCTGAGCTCGACGCCGGGGTGCCTGCGCGACTGCACGATGAAGATGATGAGACCGAGCACGAAGGCCAGGAACGCGGCCCAGACGTTGAACGGGATGCTGAGGAACGAGTACTCGCTCGGGTCGATGCGGATCGACTCGAGGTAGCTGCGGCCGAGGCCGTACCACATGAGGTACGCGGCGAACATCTTGCCCCAGCGCCACTTGAACCGCTTCTCGAGGGCGAGCAGCACGATCACGCCGATGACGTTCCAGATGATCTCGTAGAGGAAGAGCGGCTGGAAGAGGGTGCCGTCCGGCAACCCTGTCGGGTAGGCGGCGTTGCTGCTCGGGATCTCCAGACCCCACGGCAGGTTCGTCGGCAGACCGTAGAGCTCGGCGTTGACGTAGTTGCCGAGGCGGCCGATCGCCTGCGCGAGCAGCAGGCCGGGCGCGACGGCATCCGCGAACGAGAGGAAGCGAACTCCGGTCTGCTTGCTGGCGATGAACACGCCGATCGCGCCGCCGATCAGCGATCCGAAGATGGCGTTTCCGCCCTCCCAGATGAAGAGGATGCGCCACGGGTTCGCGCCCGGATAGAAGTAGTCCTCCGGGTGGGTGAACACGTGGTACAGACGAGCTCCGATGAGCCCGAGCACGACGGCCCAGATCAGGAAGTCGATGACGACGCCCGGCTCTCCCCCGCGCTTCGTGAGGCGACGAGAGGTCCAGATCGTGCAGATGATGATGCCGACGAGGATGATCAGCGCATACGTGCGCACGTCCCAGTGCAGCCCGAAGAGGTTGATCGGGATGGATTGCCATGCCGGCGGCGGGCTCGGAATGCTGAACTGAGCGATCACCTGTCGGGTTCCCTTTCGTTCAGACGACTGTCGTCGTCCGTCGTGGCCTGCGCCGTGTGCTGCGCCTCGGCCACCATAGTCTAAAAGATGATGCGGTCACCGCCGGTCGGCGGCGTTCGTCCCCTCCGCGAGCTCGCGTGCCACCTCGGCGACGCGGGCGACTCCCCCGTCGGCCAGCGCGTGCACGAGAGCCGAGCCGACGATGGCGCCGTCGGCGTAGCCGACCACCTGGCGCACCTGCTCCCCCGTCGAGATGCCGATGCCGACGCAGACCGTTCCGGCGCCCGCGCCGCGCAGGCGGCTGACCAGCGTGCGGGCCGCGGTGTCGACGTCTTTGCGCTCGCCCGTGATGCCCATGGTCGAGACGGCATAGACGAAGCCGCGCGAGGTGTCGGCGGCCAGGTGCAGGCGCTCGTCGCTCGACGTCGGCGCCGCGAGGAAGACCCGGTCGAGCCCCGTTCGTTCGCTCGCCGCCAGCCAGTCTGCGGCGGAATCCGGGGTGATGTCCGGAGTGATCA
>JBQCJQ010000266.1:0-5316 GCA_051952615.1 Humibacter sp. | reverse complement strand
GACCGAGTTGGCGGCGAAGAGCGCGCCATACTGCTGAGCGCTGAACGAGTACACGGTCTGGAAGACGAACGAGCTCGACGACAGGTACGCGAAGAGCCCGGAGAAGTTCATCGCGCTGACGATCACGACACCGACGTAGACACGGTCGCTGAGCACCACCTTGAAGCGATGGAACACGCTCGAGTCGCCCGTCGCGATGCGGGCTTCCTTCGGCCGAGTCTCCCGGATCCAGAGCACGAGGCAGACGAGCATGACCGCGCCGTACGTGGCGATGACCCAGAAAATGCCTCGCCAGGGCATGATCAGCAGCAGCTGCGACCCGAGCACCGGAGCGATCACCGGAGCGAGGCCGTTGACCAGCGCAAGGCGCGAGAGCATCGTGACGAGGCGGTGTCCGCTGAACAGATCGCGCACCATCGCCATGGCGACGACACCGCTCGCGGCGGCGCCGAGGCCCTGCAGCAGGCGGAAGACGCTCAGCACCTCGACGTTCGGTGCCATGGCGACGCCGACGGACGCGAGGATGTGCACCGCGGTGGCGAGGATGAGCGGCATGCGGCGGCCCACCTTGTCGCTCCACGGGCCCACGATCAGCTGGCCGAGGCCGAATCCGATGGTCGTCGCGGTCAGCGTGAGCTGGATGACCGCCGTCGAGACACCGAAGTCCGACTCGAGCTTCGGCATCGACGGAAGATAGGTGTCCATCGTGAACGGGCCGAGAGCCGTGAGTGCGCCGAGGATCAGGATGTACGCGACGCGCCGGCTGGACGGAAGGGCATCGCCGGGGTGCACGACGGGGTTGGCCGCCGTGCGCGGTCCCTGCGCCGCCTTCGACGCGCGACGTGATCTGCGAGGCTCGACGATTTCGATGCCGCCGGTCGGCATGCCTGCCGTGACGCCGACCACGGTGATGCCCGCGGTCGTGGTGTCGACGTCATCTGACATCGGTTCGTCGTTGATGGAAGGGTCCTTGATTACAGGAAGCGGCTGGGTGGCGGTAGACATTCGTATCCGGGCGAGGTCGACGTGGGACGGGGTGCTCTAGCTGCGGGACCGGCTGCGAGGTGCGAGCATCCGATCACCGTGAGAAGGGGTGGGAGACGAATCGCCTCGATTTCGAGCTCTGTCGGCTCGGGCCTTGCAGACAATGACCACATCGAATCGATTCGAAACAATCCTATCGGATGCCGGCCGGGTGAATGCCAGCCCCTCCAACCAGATTTGTGAGCCGTTTTTCTCGGGTCAGCGCCGTTCAGCCCGCAAGGCGGCCCTGGCCGGGCACAATGGCGTTCCGCCGCCCTGCTTCGGCGGCCTCGGCGAGCGCGTCCAGAGGGTCCGCTCCACGGTCGAAGGCCGCGAGCAACCCGCCGAGGAAGGCATCGCCGCTGCCCGCCGGGAAGCGGCCGAAGGTGCGCGGTGCCGACACCGAGCCCTCGATCTCGCCGATCAGCGCGGCGGATCCTTCCACGCCGTCGGTGACCACCGCGTCGACGCGGTAGCGCTCGCGCAGCGCTCGGCAGGCATCGGTCGCCGTCGCCAGCCCGACGCCGAGCAACTCGGACGCCTCGCGCCGGTTGACCTTCACGAGATCCGCGACACCCGCCGTGCGACGAAGCCCCTCGCCGGACCCGTCCACCGCGATCCGCGCGCCGGCAGTGCTGAGCCGCTCCAGCAGTGCACCGAGCTCGCCCAACGGCACGCCACGCGGAATCGATCCGGAGAGGGCCACCCAGGGTGACAGGCCACGGGCGACGGCCTCGGTGACGGCCGTCTCTGCCGCGTGCGCGTAGGCATCCCACTCGTCCGGTTCGAGCGGGGTCGCCGGTTCGTATACGTCCGTGCTGGTCGCCGATCCGGTCGATTCGACGATCGCGATGCAGGTGCGGGTCACACTCCGCAGCGGAACGACGGTCGCCGAGACGCCGTCGTCCTCCAGCATGGCCGACACCCAATCCCCTGTCGCTCCCCCGAGCGCCGCGACGGCATGCACGTCAGCTCCGAGCGCCGAGGCCGCGCGGGCGACGTTCAGTGCTTTGCCGCCTGCGACTCGGGTGACCGCCGCCGGCCGGGTGATGTCACCGAGATGCAGCACGTCGACCTCATAGGTCACGTCGAGGCTGGCGGAGAGTGCGAGCGCGATGATCACGGTGGCAGCCTACGGGCTGCCGGCTGGTGCTCCTCGTTCGTGCAGCGGTGTGACGATTCGCTCAGCGCTGCAGCACCGTCGGCTCGGCGATCAGCCGGGTGAAGGCCAGCTCCGCGGCTCCGATCGTGAGCACATCTGCGCCCAGCTCGGCACGCACGATGTCGACGTTCTCCGCCGACGCCTTGAGCGACTGAGCCCGCACCTCTTCTTCGAGAAGCCCGGGCGCCGCGTCGAGCAGCACGCCGAGGAAGCCGCCGAGCACCACTCGCTTCGGATTGAGGATGTTCACCGCGTTGCGGATGCCGACCGCGAGGTATCCGAGCTGTCGCTCCACCTCCGCACGGCCCTTTCCGTCGAGATGCCGAACGGCCTCGTCGAGGATGTGCGGGTCGTGCATGCCGAGCGCCTCGAGGAGGCGGGCCTGCGAGACCTCGGTCTCGAGGCATCCGATCGCGCCACAGTGACACCGGCCGCCGGCCGAGTTCACGAGCGTGTGCCCGAGCTCACCTGCGTACCCTGAGCCGCCGAGCAGCGGAAGACCACGAGTGATCACGCCGCTGCCGATGCCGCCCGCTCCGCCGTTGAGGTAGATCAGGTCGTCGATGCCGCGGCCGGCGCCGAAGAGGTGCTCGGCGTTGGCGCCGAGGCTCGCGTCGTTGGCGACCAGCGCCGGAAGTCCCGTTGCGTCTTCGAGCAGTTCCGCGAACGGCTCGTCGAGCCACTCGAGGTGGGGCGCCATGCGCACGACGCCGTCGACCTCGCGGACGCTGCCCGGCACCGCGGCCCCCACGGCGACCCTTCGCAGGCCGGCGTCGAGCACGGCTCGCAGCCCGTCGAGCACGTTGGAGACGATGCGCGCGGCCTCCTGCGCGCTGGGCGGAGCGTCGGTGGGGTGCTTGACCTGCCGATGAACGGTTCCGTCGAGCCCGACGACTCCGACGGAGACACCGTCGATCTCGGGGTTGACCGTCACGGCCACGACGGAGGAGTTGGCCCGCACGACGGGGCTCGGTCGTCCGACGCCCGTCGACTCGCGAGGCTCCGTCTCGGAGACCAGGCCGAGCGCCGAAAGCTCTCCGACGAGCGCACCGATGGTCGAACGGCTCAGCCCGGTCGCGCGCGTGAGCTCTGAACGGGAGCGGCCCTGCATGCCGTGCACCAGCCTGAGCACGGTGCCGAGGTTGTGCTGGCGCACGCCGTCGAGGTTGCTCCCGAGCAGCGCGCGAGTCGGCATGGCGTCCGGCGCCTGGAGAGCTTCAGTCACGCTGGGAAGCATAACGGCATTCACGTTCACGGCTCGAACTTATTCGTGCGGCCTGTTCATCCGAGCGTCACAATGCGGTCATCCCGTGGCCACCTCGTCGGCACCTAAAGCCGAATTGCGCCATTTGCGCTCTATTGCGCCAGCAGAAGTGGCGCAATAGAGCGCAAGTGGCGCTGTCAGCCGGCGACTACTCGGGGATGCGCCGGGAGGCGGCCAGCTCGGCGTACCAGGCTGCACTGTCCTTCGGCAGACGCTCCAGGGTGTCGTAGTCGACGCGCACGATGCCGAAGCGCTTGGAGTATCCGAAGCCCCACTCGAAGTTGTCGAGCAGCGACCACACGAAATAGCCACGCAGATCGACGCCGTCCTGCAGCGCCCTGTGCGCTGCCGTGATGTGACGGCGCAGGTAGTCGATGCGGTCGAGGTCGTGCACGGCGGCGCCGCCCTCGTCGTGAGAGACGACATCCGCGAAGGCCGCGCCGTTCTCGGTGATCATCAGGGCTTGATCGGGGAACTCGTCCCGCAGCGAGACGAGCAGATCGTAGAGGCCAGACGGCTCGATGTTCCAGCCCATCTCGGTGTAGGGGCCGGGCTGCTCCAGGAACTCGACACGATCCGCGCCTGGCCACGGCGACGCACCGACATCCTTGTGGCCATCGGCGTGCTGGCGCTCGCCCCGGCCGTCCCACAGCCGCACTCGGTTCGTCGAGTAGTAGTTGACGCCCAGAACGTCGATCTTCTGGTTGATGTCTGCGAGGTCGCCAGGGCGCACGAAGGACCAGTCGGTGAGCGACTTGGTGTCCTCGATCAGGTCTGCCGGGTACTCGCCCTTCAGCAGCGGATGCGTGAACGCTCGGTTTCCGAGCGCGTCGATCTGGCGCGCAGCCTCCGGACCCGTCTCGCCCTCTGGGCGGATGACATGCAGGTTCAGCGTGATCGAGTACTCCGCGCTGTCGTTCGCCACGGTCGCCTTCAACGCCTGCACCGCAAGGCCATGCGCGAGGTTCAGGTGATGCACGGAGCGAAGCGCGTCTGCACCGTCGGTGCGGCCGGGCGCGTGCGCACCCGAGGCGTAGCCGAGGTACGCCGAGCACCACGGCTCGTTGAGCGTCGTCCACACCGCGACCCGGTCGCCAAGCCGCTCCCCGATCGCGGCTGCGTAGTCGGCGAACGTGTAGGCGGTCTCGCGGTTCGGCCAGCCGCCCTCGTCTTCGAGCACCTGCGGCAGGTCCCAGTGGTAAAGGGTCGCGACCGGCGTGATGTCTCGCTCGAGGAGCCCGTCGACGAGCCGCGAGTAGAAGTCGACTCCCTTGTGGTTCACCTGTCCGCGGCCGTTCGGGATGATCCGCGGCCACGCGATCGAGAACCGGTAGGCGTGCAGCCCCAGGTCCTTCATGAGGTCCAGGTCGGACTCGAGCCGGTGGTAGTGGTCGTCGGCGACATCGCCGGTGTCGCCGTTCCACACCTTGCCGGGGGTGTGGCTGAACGTGTCCCAGATGGACGGCAAGCGGCCGTCATCCTTCACCGCCCCCTCGACCTGGTACGACGCGGTGGCCGAGCCGAATACGAACGAATCCGGAAATTGCAGACCGCTGTCGCGGTAGTCGTCACTGCCCTGAGTCATGTCTTCCTGCCTGATCGACGCGCGAAAGCGGCGCGGACGCCGCACGCCTGGTTGCTGGGTGAGCGAACACGCAACCGTGAGAGCGGTTGCACCACGTCACCATAGCGCGGCGGCGGCCGTGCGAAAGAGTTTCCCCCTCGCCGCGGAACGGGGCGGCCCGCCCCGCCGGGCCGGGGGGGGGGGGGGCCCCCCTAAACCGGGGGGGGGGGGGGGTGGGGCGGGCCCCCCGCGGGGCCCCCGCCCGGGGGGGGGTTTTAGATGAAGGCGGGGGGGGGGGGGGGC
>JBQCJQ010000265.1:0-3691 GCA_051952615.1 Humibacter sp. | reverse complement strand
GGATGCCTGGATCATCGACTTCACCAACCCGGTCGGCATCGTCTCGCGCGCACTGCTGCAGGAGGGCCACCGCGCGGTCGGCCTGTGCAACGTGGCGATCGGCTTCCAACGGCACTTCGCCGGGATGCTCGGCGTCGCCCCGCACGAGGTGCGCCTCGGACACGTGGGCCTCAACCACCTCACCTGGGAGCGCAGCAT
Source organism: Humibacter sp. (assembly GCA_051952615.1). Lineage (GTDB taxonomy): Bacteria > Actinomycetota > Actinomycetes > Actinomycetales > Microbacteriaceae > Humibacter. The sequence continues at coordinate 3,493 of JBQCJQ010000265.1, read as the reverse complement.
CACCGTGACAGGCCCCCAGGGGGAGCGCGACGTCCTGCCCGAGCTCATCGACACCCGTCTCGACGAGCTCGCGGCGGAGACCGACTTCGCGCCCGGTCTGATCGAGCTGCTGAACAGCGTGCCGTCGTACTACCTCAGTTACTACTACGAGCACGACGCAGTGCTTCGCGAGCAGCTCGCCGGCCCGACGCGCGCCGAGGAGGTGCAGGAGGTCGAGCGTGCGCTCCTCGACGTCTACGCGGACGAGACGCGCGACACCAAGCCGGAGGAGCTCGAGAAGCGCGGTGGCGCGTACTACTCGGAGGCCGCCGTCGATCTCATCGCGTCGCTCACCACGAACAGCGGCGACGTGCAGGTCGTCAACCTGCTGAACGCCGGAAGCCTGCCCTTCCTGCCGGACGACCACGTCATCGAGGTGCCGGCGAGAGTCACGTCCGACGGCGTGGCCGCGCTGCCGATCGATCCGCTCCCCGACGACATGGCGGGACTCATCGAGCACGTTGCAGGGTACGAGCGTCTTGCGCTGGACGCCGCGATGCACGGCGGACGCGACAGGGTCGTGCGTGCCATGCTCGCGCATCCGCTCGTGCAGCAGTACGACAAGGCGGAGAAGCTCACCGACCTGCTGATCGCAGGGAACAAGGACTACCTGCCGTGGGCGCGGTGACCGACGACGGGGTGCTGGTCGCCGTCGACGGTGGTGGCAGCAAGACGGATGCGTATGCCGTCGACAGGGACGGAAGCATCCTCGCCACCGCCCGCGCCGGTGGTTCCAGCCCGCAGATCCTCGGACTGCAGGCTGCGGTCGAAGTGGTGAACGACGTGCTCGGCCGGCTGATGGCGCAGCTGTCCGGCCGCCGTGTCGACCGACTGCACGCGTACCTCTCCGGCATCGACCTGCCGGAGGAGGTGGCCGCGTTCCGCGCGGCGGTGCTCGGCTCTCCGTGGTTGCCTGCGGACACCGACGCGTTCGTCGTCGACAACGACACATTCGCCCTGCTGCGCGCCGGGACGGATGCCCGTGACGCGGTCGCCGTCGTGTGCGGCACCGGCATGAACACGGTCGGCGTGCGACACGACGGCGCCACCGTGCGGTTCGCGGCACTCGGCACGATCTCGGGCGACTGGGGCGGAGGCTGGTCGATCGGCGAGAGCGCCCTGTGGCATGCCGCGCGTGCCGCGGACGGTCGCGGTGAGCCGACGTCGCTCGTCGACGACATTCCACGCGCGTTCGGCGAACCCGACGTCGAAGGCGTGATCCGCGGGCTGCACTTCGGCACGATCGACTCGAACACCCTGGCGGTGCTCGCGCCGGCGGTGCTGACGGCATCCCGCTCCGGCGACCGGGTCGCGATGCAGCTCGTCGACCGGCAGGCAGAGGAGATCGTCGCGTGCGCCGCGGCCGCGCTGCGCCGGCTCGAGCTGCTGTCGAGCGACGCACCCGTCGTGCTCGGCGGCGGCGTGATCGCCTCAGGAGACGAGCGCCTGCTCGACGGCGTGCGCGCCGGGCTCGGCGCCGCCGCGCCGAACGCCCGCATCGAGCTCGTGGTCGACCCGCCGGTGCTCGGCGCGCTCCTGCTCACCCTCGAGGCGGCCGGAAGCGACGCTTCAGCGCTGAGACGGGTCGTCGCGGAGTTCGACAGCGGCCGTCGGCCCGCGGAGCTCGCGTCCTGACCCGGCTCGATCTTCACGCGGTGTCCGGATTGGTCAGGTTCCGAAGGTGTGGCCTTCTACGTGTTCGGTGGCTTTCTGCAGGACGCGGATCGCCGTGGCGATGTCGTCGGTATCCAGACCGGCGAGCGCTACCGCACGTACTTCGGCGAATGGGTCGGGCAGGGAGTTCCACAGGGTGCGGCCGGCTTCGGTGAGGGTGATGAGTCTATGGCGTTGGTCCGTTGCCGAGGGTGTCTGCTCGATGAGTCCTTTGCGGATGAGTGTGGCGACGATTCCGCTGATGCTCGCGCGCTCGAGGTGCAGGGTGCGGCCTAGGTCGCGTTGCGAGGTCGGCCCGTTCGCGTCGAGTTCGTAGAGGAGCGCCCACTGTGTTGAGCCGATTCCTTGCGGGCGCAGGACGGCTTCGACTGCGGCTCGGTTGGCGTAGTAGTACCGCTTGGCCCAGGTTCCGACTGATGTTCGTTCGTTGACGGGGTCGCTCATGCGCTTACCAGGGGATGGTCGTGTTCTCCCATCTGGTGAATGTACCGGTTGGGCCGTCTGGTCCGAGTAGGCAGACGCGAACGACCTCCCGGGAGCCGTCCTCTACCGTTTGCGTACCGGCGAAGCCGTTGAGGTTGGTGGCGGTGAAGGCCGGCGACACCAGGTTGACCTTGATGTCTGTCGATTCGAGTTCGATCATGATCGCCAGCGTGATCGCGTTCTCGGCCGCTTTCGATGCGGGGTATACGGGTCCGAACATCGAGTGATACGGATACGTGGGGTCCGCGTTGGTGGTCAGGGATCCGACGCCGCTCGATACGTTCACGATCCGAGCGTCCGAGGACTTCCGCAGCAGTGGAAGCATCGCCTGGTACACCGCGAGGGTGCCGAACACGTTGGTCTCCCAGACGGTTCGGATCTCATCCAGCGAGGCGGTGCTGGCCTTGTTCGCTGCCGCGTAGTCCTCGAGGAAGGCGCCATCGCCACGGCTGGCGCGTGAGATGCCGGCGTTGTTGACGAGCAGGTCCAGTCGACCGAACTCCTCGTCTATCCGGCGCGCGGCGTCGGCGATCGATGTCGTATCGGTCACGTCGATCTGGATGGGCACCGCACCCTCGCCGATCCCTTCAGCCGCGGCTTGCCCGCGCGCGAGGTCGCGTGACCCGAGGAGCACAGTGACACCGTTGCCGACGAGCTCCTTCGCGACCTGGAACCCCACTCCCTGATTCGCGCCTGTGATCAACGCGAGACGTGATGGTGTCATGAGTGTCTCCATTCGTTCGGTACCTACCAATAATGGTTTGCTACCGAACGAATTGTCAAGAGTCTCTTCCGCGTCAGCTCAACCGGTAGATTCGCTCGGCGTTTCCCGCGAGCACGGCGTCGAGGTGGTGGGCGTCCACGGTGTCGGTCAGCCACGACCGCACCGTGCCGAACCACCGCCCGTACTCCGAAGAGACGGGCCAGTCGCTGCCGAAGAGCAGCCGGTCAGGGCCGACCGCGTCGAGCGCGATGTCCAGCAGCGGTCGCATCTGGGCATAGGTCCAATCGCCGCGGGCCTGTGCCGGCATGCCGGAGAGCTTGCAGTACACGTTCGCACGTCTCGCCAGCTCGCGAAGCGACGCCGCCCAGGGTGCAACCCCGGAGGCGTCGACGACGTCAGGCTTGCCCAGGTGATCCAGCACGATCGTGAGATCGGGCACCGCGTCCGCTAGGACGGTCACCTGGGAGAGCTGCCGAGGGCGTACGCACGCGTCGAACGAGAGCCCGGCCTCCGCAACCGATCGAGCGGAGCGGATGAACCCGGGCGTCGTGCAGAAGCCGTCTGCTTCGGCCT
>JBQCJQ010000264.1:0-8240 GCA_051952615.1 Humibacter sp. | reverse complement strand
CTACCAGCGCCTCACAGCCGCGACGGCTCGTGACGAGGGATCTCCAACCAGAGCTCCACCTCGTCGTCGGCGCCCTCCGAGTCGGCCGCCGCGGTGTCGATCGCATTCCGCGGGCCGACACTGCCGTCACTGGGCGCCGCGATGCGCAGCCCCGACCTGAGGCCGACCACGGTCACCGCAACCGGAGAGGCACTCTCGACGGTGCGGACGACGTACTTGTCGGCGTTCGAGCGACCGATCGCCTCTGCCAGGCTCGCGTGGATGCGGGCGAGATCGCCGGCATCCAGCTGGTCGAGTCCCCCGTCATCCAGTAGCACGACGTTCGCGCCCCTGCGCCTGGTCTCGAGGATGACCCGCCGTACTTTGTCGTCCAGCAGTGCGCGGCCCCGGATCTCATCGCGCATGCCTGCCTCCAGCAACAGGCATTCCGCCCGCTCCTCGTCGGTCAACACACCGCCGCTCTGTGCGATGCGGATGAGCATCGGGGCGGCGCGCTGGTAGGTCTCGTCCAGGCGACGCTGACGCTCGATGACGTGCGCCTCCTGCTCTGCATGCCACTCGACGACCTGCCGCTCTGCACGGGCGAATCGTGCGGCATCCCTCGTCATCGCCCCGAGTGCCCTGGTGACGACGGCCGCTGCAGCGACCCAGACCACGCTGCCGATCACGCCGTACAGGCCGAGCGCGACCACGCCGGCGACCACGACCGTGTAACCGGCGAGGAACGCGATGCCGACCCAGGCGAACGGGCTTCTCCTTCGCACCGTGACGATGGTGAGCAGGGTGCCGATCGCGGCCACGTACCAGGTGGCGTATCCGTTCTCCTTGGCTGCGTCGAGCTGGCTGGAGACCAGCAGCGGCATCGCGACCGACACCGCGAGATCGAACGCGGCCACCCACACCGCCATCACGATGGTGCTCGTGCCGAGCAGCGAGAGCACCGTCGCGACGGCGTACAGGGCGATGGCAACGAGCACCGGAGCCGGGTGCCGGTACGCGCTCATCGACGTGATGCCGAGAACGATGTGGTAGGCGGAGAACAGGGCGGTCAGCGTGACCAGAACTCCGCGAGAGACGGTGATCATGGTTCCATCGCCTCATCAGGCCGGGGCTGCCAGTGCAACTCAACGGTCGTCCCGCCGCCCGGCACGGAGTCGATGGATGCCACGCCTCCGGCGAGCGCGACCCTCTCCCTGATCGACACCTCGAGCCCCAGCCGCTCGGGGGGTATGCGGCTGATGTCGAAGCCGTGGCCGTCATCCGCCACCACGATGCGCACTCCATCGTCGACCGCCTCGACGGCGAGGCTGCGGCGCACGAGCACACCTCCGGCATGCTGCGCGCTGTTCACCAGGGCCTGCACGGTGGCCGAGTACAAGGCCTCGGCGACGCCGACCGGAACGAGAACGTCGCCCGGCACACGCGGCACGATCGAGAACGGCACCGTGAACGACCGCGCCGCCGAGACGATGCGATCGCGCAGCCGGCTCATCGGGATGGCGTCGAGGGAGCGACCGGGCTGTGCGAGGGGCGCGGACGTGTCGAGGTGTCCGAGGGCGTCCTGCGCCATCGACGCGGCGATCCGCATCGCCTCAGGTGTGTGCGCGTTGGCCGCAGAGAGCAGGGTCGTCAGCACGCTGTCGTGCACGATGGCATCCACCTCGACGCGCTCCGCCTCGAGCGCATGCGCCCGCACCGCGATCTCATAGCGCTCCAGCGCGGCGGCCTGGCGTTCGTCCACCTGACTCGCCGCCTGGCGGATCATCGTCATGATGGCCAGGAGCAGAGAGGCGAAGATCATCGCGTAGAGGGCGTCCAGCACGGCCAGCTGCACGGAATTTATCCCGCTCGTGATGATGAGCACCGCACCATAGAGCGCAGGCACCACGATCGTGTACACGAGTGCCCACGCGAACGGCATCGCAAGCGCCGCGCACGCCGTCGCCACGGTCAGCAGATACCAGAGCCATGGCCGCACGCCGTTGAAGTAGGCGGCCTCGGTGATGCCGCACTCCCAGAACGCGAGGGCGCCGACATAGGCGAAGCAGAACGTGAGCGCCGCCGCCCGCACGGTGCGGCCGAACACGGATGCGACCCCGAGCCACGCGAGCGACGCGAAGAGCACGACAGCGACGGTCGTCGTGTACGCGGGATGGAGATATGACGACTGGACGACGATCACCGGGATGACCTGCAGCCCGAACACCCAGCTGAAGCCGGCAATGGCACGTGCCGCAAGGCGCTCCACCCGAGCCCTGGTCAAAGGGCTCGCGGTCACCGCAGCCGGGATGACCGGGGCCGCGTCCGTGTCAGTGTCGGCCATTCGCCGTGCCGGCGGCGCCCGGTCCATCGGGGGCGAGGCCAGGCAGGATGCCGTCCTCGACGGCCCGACGCAGCAGGTCGACCTTCGTGGGCGCCGGTCTTCCCACCTCGACGTACTTGGTGCGCACACGGTCAAGGTACTCGCGCGCCGTCGAGTGCGCGACGCCGAGCTGCTCGGCCACCGCTTTCAACGGCAGGCCGGATGCGTAAAGATGCAGCACGTCCCGCTCGCGACGGCCGAGCTGCGCCTTCGCGAACTCGCTGTCGGCGTCGATGGCGCTCGCCCACTCGAGGTTGTTGAGCACCTCCCCGGCCGCGACAGACTTGATGGCGGCGATGAGCGTGGTCGTCGGTGCGGATTTGGGGATGACCCCCGCAGCACCCGCAGCGAGCGACTCGCGCACGCTCGCCACCTGATCGGCGATGCTGTGCACGAGTACCCCGGCACCGGTCGCCTGCACCTGCTTCACGTTCTCCGTGATGCTGGAGCCGTCGCCGAGCGACAGATCGAGAACCACGACGTCGCAGCCGGTCTCGGGCAAAGCGTCGAGCACGGCGCCGACCGTCGCACCGGTCGCGACGACCTCGTAGCCGGCGTCGCGACAGGCCGCCTGCAGGCCGAGGCGAACGGACTCGTGATCATCGACGATCGCCACCCGCACCATAGACAGCAGTCTATTCGGCGGGGCTTTCGCACGCCCGTCCCCGCCGGGCGTGCCGCGGTCGACTAGGTGCGTGATTGCGGTCGATGCGCCGTCATGCCGCCGCATCGGCGAGCGTGTTGCGTTCCTGAGATGGCTGATCTGCCTTGAGGTGTGCGGTACTTCGCTGGTCGCGTAGCGGGATGGGCAGCGGGGTCAGTCGGCGCGGACCAGGGACGCGACCATTTCCACGTGGTGGGTGTTCGGGAAGAGGTCGAAGGCGCGCGCCTGGCGCAGCTCGTAGCCGCGGTCACGGAACCAGCGCAGGTCGCGGGCGAAGGCCACAGGGTCGCAGGCGACGTAGACCAGCTGAGCGGGCGCCAGACCGGAGAGAAGGTCGACTACCTCCCGCCCCGCCCCGCTTCGAGGAGGGTCGAGCACGACCGTCGCGTCGCGCAGGCGCGACCGCTCTCCCTCCGTTGATCGCGTCGCCAACTCGCGCAGATAGTTCTCGACCCTCGAGGTCACGGTCTGGGCGCCGATCCAGTCCGCGAGGTTCGCGGCGGCGTGGTCCGTGGTGTCCTCGTCCGACTCCACGCTCGTGATGCGCGTCGTCGGGCCGAACCGGTCCCCCACCGCGGCGGCCAGCAAGCCGACGCCGCCGTACAGGTCGAGGTTGAAGGCGCGGGGGTCGAAGAGTGCGGCATCCACCGCGTCCTGCACGGCCTCGGTGAGCACGCGTGGCGCATGCCGGTGCACCTGCCAGAATCCTGTGGCCGAGAGGGCGAAGCGGCGGTCGCCCACGCGCTCGTGGATCTGCTGCGGTCGATGCGTCGGTGTGCGGGACGCATCTCGACGCACGACGGAGACGAAGCCCTCGCTGGTCACGGTCACGTCGATCGAGCCTGCGCTGCTCCGCGGCTCGTCGAGCGGGGCCGCCCTCTCGACGGCCTCGGTCGCCAACGGCAGATCCTCGACCGGGATGACCCTGTGCGACCTCGCCGCGAACGGACCCACCGTGCCCGACTCGTCGATCTGCAGTCTCACCCGTGTGCGCCAGCGGGTGCCGTCGCGCTCGTCATCTCCCGCGACAGCCTCGACCGCAGGTGCATCGTCGACGCCTGCCATGCGCGAGAGCGCGTCGGAGATCACGCGGTGCTTGAGCTCGCGCTGGTGCGCCAGGTCGATGTGGCCGAACTCTGCGCCGCCCGGCCGCTCCTCTGGACTGCGGTCGATCGAGGCCGCGCCCCACACGTGCGCACGGCGATGCTCCGACGGCTGCAGCACTCGGACGGTCTCGGCCCGCCAGAACCTGTCGTGGCTCGTGTCGGACACGCGCGCGAGCACCCGTTCACCCGGGAGCGTGTCGCTGACGAACACGACACGGCCCTCGTGCCTGGAGACGAACACTCCTCCGTGTGCGACACCGGTGACGTCGAGCTCGAGCTCGATCGGCTCGGCGGGCGGTCGAGGGGCGGGTCGACGAGTCGGACGGCGGCGGTCGGGGCGGGGCATCCTTCGATGCTCGCATATCGACGAGCCGCGCCGCGCCTCGGGAAAACGGTCGGCGTGGCGCATCCGCACCTCTGCGAGTCCGTTCACCCGGGCACACCGGATGCCCAGTGCGGGCTCACCCGACGCCCAGTGCGGCCTCGTAGGGTCATCCCCTGCGCCGCGCGAGCATTCGGCACCTCCCTGGCAGCCGAGTGACGGTGGTGACCGCGCCAGGGGGCGAGACACGGTCGGAGAGACGAGGAGCGTACGTGACGTATTACAAGAACGGACGGCCGATCGATCCGAAGAAGCTCGCCAGGGTGAACAAGCCTCGTGACCCAGGATCTCGTGCCGCTCAGGACCGCCTCGACGAGGAGGCCCGCGTTCCTCGTGATACCCGCGCCGCCGCCGCGACGGGTGGTCCCGCTCCTCGCGCATCAGTCCCTCGCGCATCAGTCCCTCGCGGACCCGCACCCGACCGGCGTGCACGCATCCGACGCCGCAGGCGCATCGTGGGGATCGTCGCGGCGTGCGTCGTTCTGCTCCTCATCGGCACGGGCGTGTTCGTCTATTCGCAGTACCAGCAGCTCTCGAACGGCATCCACCGCACGAGCCTCGGGCCCGCGCAGAACACGGCGGAGACCAACATTCTCGTGATGGGGCTCGACAGTCGCCTCGACGAGAACGGCAACCCCCTGCCCGCCGACGTGTACAACGCCCTGCACGCGGGCACGGCAGACGACGGCGGCTACAACGCGAACGTGTTGATGCTGCTGCACATCCCGGCCGGTGGCGGGCATCCTGTCGGCATCTCGATCCCCCGTGACGACTGGGTCAGCCTGCCCGGCTCCCCCGACGGCACCTCGATGGGAAAGATCAAGCAGGCGTACGGACTGCAGCTCGACGACACGCTCACCCACCTCACGCAGACCCAACCGAAGCTCTCCCATGCCGACGCCTACCAGCAGGCGCGTTCGGCGGCGAGGGTCGAAGAGGTGAAGACGGTCTCGCAGTTCCTGAACGTGCACATCGACCACTTCGTCGAAGTGACGATGGGCGCCTTCTACCAGCTCGCGGTGGCGGTTCAGCCGATCCAGGTCTGCCTCAACGAGGCGACGGCCGACAGCTACTCCGGCGCGAACTTCGCCAAGGGTCTCCAGCAGATCTCCGCCGCGCAGGCCGTGGCCTTCGTGCGACAGCGACGCGACACGACGAACTCTCCCGTCAACCTCACCGACCTCGACAGGGAGCGTCGTCAGCAGGCGTTCATCATCTCGCTCGCCAACAAGCTCGGGCACGAGAACGTCTTCAGCCAGTTCGGCGTCATGGAGAACATGCTCGGCACCGCGAAGAACGACATGGCGGTCGACACCGGGCTGAACCTGCTCAGCCTCGCGTCGGACGCGAAGCGGTTCAGCGGCGGCGGCATCAGCTTCGAGACACTGCCGATCTCATCCTTCGGCTACGTCGACGGTCAGGATGTCAACCTCGTCGACCTCGCCCAGGTGAGGGCGACGACAGCGCAGCTGATCGCGGCGTCGGACGCCTCTGCCTCGCCCGCCACGCATCCAGCGACGTCGGGCGCCCACACCGCGAGCTCGGCGGCACCGGCTAAGACCCCGGCGCCGTCCAACACGTTCGGAACGAACGGTGTCATCTCGTCGTCGTCCATTCCCTGTGTGAACTGAGGCCCTTGGGTGAGCTGAGGCCTCTGCGCGAACCGAGATCGCTACATGCGCTCAGCCGTGACGGCACAATGGGTCAGGTGCGCCTGTACCTCGCTTCCACCTCGCCGGCCCGTCTCGCCCTCCTCCGATCCGCGGGCGTCGAACCACTGACCATCTCGCCGGGCGTCGACGAGCCCGCGACCGTCGCCGCGGAGGCCGAGCTCGGGCCGCTTCCGGCCGCCGACATGGTGCAGCTGCTGGCACGGGCGAAGGCGGAGGCCGTCGTCGGCGGCAGCGTCGGCGGTGCGCGGATCGACGGGCTCATCCTTGGCGGCGACTCCGCGTTCGACATCGACGGGGTCATCCACGGCAAGCCGCACGAGGCGTCGGTGGCGCGAGCACGCTGGCACGCGCAGCGCGGACGCACGGGCGTGCTGCACTCCGGGCACTGGCTGATCGACCACACCGGCGGTGAACAGCGGGCAGCGGCGGGCGCGGTCGCCGAGGCATCGGTGACCTTCGCCGACGACATCGACGACACGGAGATCGACGCGTACGTCGCGACCGGGGAGCCCCTCGAGGTGGCAGGCGCCTTCACGATCGACAGCCTCGGCGGGCCGTTCATCACCCGAGTCGTCGGCGATCCGAGCACCGTTGTCGGACTTTCGCTGTCGACGCTGCGCTCGCTCGTGAAGCAGCTCGGATACGAGTGGACGGACCTCTGGAACCGCGATGCGTCTTTGTAACCTGTTGTAGGCATCCGAAAGGCCTGCCAGTCAGGTTTGTGCACACCATTCAAACCCTCGTCTACCCGTCTCAATAGGCTTGGAGACTGTGCCAGACATCTCGAAGGTCCTGATTGTCAACCGCGGCGAGATCGCCGTACGAGTCATCCGGGCCGCCCGCGACAGCGGGATCGCGTCTGTGGCGGTCTATGCCGACCAGGATCGTGACGCCGTGCACGTGCGCCTCGCTGACGAGGCCTACGCTCTCGACGGCGCGACGAGCGCCGACACCTACCTCTCCATCGAGAAGCTCCTCTCGGTGTGCCGTCGCTCCGGCGCCGACGCCGTTCATCCCGGCTACGGATTCCTCGCAGAGAACGCCGACTTCGCGCGCGCCGTCATCGATGCCGGCCTGATCTGGATCGGCCCGAGCCCCGAGGCCATCGAACGTCTTGGCGACAAGGTGTCCGCACGTCACGTCGCTGAGAAGGTCGGAGCGCCCCTTGCGCCAGGCACCCTGAACCCTGTGGAGAACGCGCAGGAGGTGCTCGACTTCGTCGACGTGCACGGCCTGCCCGTCGCCATCAAGGCGGCATACGGCGGCGGCGGACGAGGGCTGAAGGTCGCACGCGATCGCGACGAGGTCGCCGAGCTCTTCGAGTCGGCGACGCGTGAGGCGATCGCGGCGTTCGGTCGCGGAGAGTGCTTCGTGGAGAAGTACCTCGACAAGCCCCGGCACGTCGAGACGCAGTGCCTGGCGGATGCCCACGGCAACGTCGTCGTGGTGTCGACGCGAGACTGCTCGTTGCAGCGGCGTCACCAGAAGCTTGTCGAGGAGGCGCCGGCACCTTTCCTCTCCGACGAGCAGCGCGAGCAGCTCTACGCCTCGTCGAAGGCCATCCTCAAGGAGGTCGGCTACCTCGGCGCGGGAACCTGCGAGTTCCTCATCGGCCAGGACGGTACCGTCTCGTTCCTCGAAGTGAACACGAGGCTTCAGGTGGAGCATCCCGTGTCCGAGGAGGTCACCGGCCTCGACCTGGTGCGCGAGCAGTTCCGCATCGCTGAGGGCGGCGTGCTCGACTACGACGACCCCGAGCCTCGCGGCCACTCGTTCGAGTTCCGCATCAACGGCGAGGACCCCGGCCGCGGTTTCCTGCCCGCTCCCGGTCCGGTGCACGTCTTCAAGCCGGCCTCCGGTCCTGGAGTGCGCGTGGACTCCGGCGTTCAGTCGGGTGACGTGATCTCCGGTGCGTTCGACTCGCTGCTCGCGAAGCTCGTGGTCACGGGATCCAGCCGCGAGGAGGCGCTCGAACGCTCCCGCCGTGCGCTGGACGAGTTCGAGGTGGCCGGGCTGCCCACGGTGCTGCCGTTCCACCGTGCGATCGTGCGCG
>JBQCJQ010000263.1:0-6098 GCA_051952615.1 Humibacter sp. | reverse complement strand
TCCGCGGCTACCACGACGCGAACGGCGACACTCACCGCACGGTGTGCCTCATTCCGCAGTCCGCACACGGCACCAACGCCGCCTCTGCGGTGCTTGCCGGGATGCGCGTGGTCGTGGTGGCGACGGACGCCTCCGGCAACGTCGACCTCGACGACCTGCGCGCCAAGGTGACCGAGCACGCAGCCGAGCTGGCCGCGCTGATGATCACCTACCCGTCGACGCACGGCGTCTACGAGCACGACGTCGTCGACGTGATCAAGGCCGTCCACGCCGCAGGAGGGCAGGTCTACATCGACGGCGCCAACCTCAACGCGTTGCTCGGCTACGCCCGCTTCGGGGACTTCGGGGGCGACGTTTCGCACCTGAACTTGCACAAGACGTTCTGCATCCCGCACGGCGGCGGTGGCCCGGGGGTCGGCCCCGTGGCGGCGAAGGCGCACCTGGCGCCGTACCTGCCGGGGCACCCGCTCATGCAGTCGAACGACCACGTCGGCTACGCCCACGACGGTGCTCCTGTCTCAGCCGCGCCGTACGGAAGCCCGAGCATCCTGCCGATCTCATGGTCCTACGTGAGGATGATGGGTGCTGACGGCCTCGCACGCGCCACCGGCGCCGCCGTCGTCTCCGCCAACTACGTCGCCGCACGCCTGAGGGAGCACTTCCCGGTGCTCTACGCGGGGGAGCGGGGGTTGGTGGCGCACGAGTGCATCCTCGACATCCGGCCGCTCACCGATGCCACGGGAGTCACCGTCGACGATGTCGCCAAGCGTCTCATCGACTACGGCTTCCACGCCCCGACGATGAGCTTCCCCGTCGCGGGCACGCTCATGGTGGAGCCGACCGAGAGCGAGGACCTCGCCGAGCTCGACCGCTTCGTCGAGGCGATGATCTCGATCAAGGCCGAGGCGGATGCCGTCGGATCGGGCACCTTCCCCGTCGACGACAACCCGCTGCGGGGCGCCCCGCACACCGCTGAGTCGATCGTGGGGGAGTGGACGCACCCCTACTCCCGCGAGCAGGCCGTCTACCCGGCGCCCGCGCTGGTGCGCACCAAGTACTGGCCGCCGGTGCGCCGCATCGACCAGGCGTGGGGCGACCGCAACCTGTTCTGCGCATGCCCGCCGCCTGAGGCCTTCGCCTAGCGGCGACCCCGGCTCGCGGAATGCGGCGCGCGGTGCGCGACCGCGGGGGTCAGCCCTTCGGGGCCGGCCCGAAGACGCCGGGGAGCAGGGCGGCCGCGAGGGGGTACCCGACGAAGGAGACGATGTCGAGCAGGCTGTGGGCGACCACGAGCGGTGCGGTGCGACCCCAGCGCCGGTAGCACCAGCCGAAGACGACGCCCATGACAGCGTTGCCGAAGAACGGCCCGATGCCCTGGTACAGGTGGTAGCTGCCCCTGACGAGCGCCGAAGCGATGATGATCCACCACGAGTTCCACCCGAGCTGTCGAAGCCGCGTGAAGAGGTAGCCGATCATGATCACCTCCTCCTGCAGGGCGGCGCGCACCGCGGAGAGCACGAGCACGGGCACCGTCCACCAGTAGGTGTCGATCGGGGATGCCTGCACATCCACCGTGATTCCGATCGCGCGCCCGATGGCGTACAGTCCGAGCCCTGGAATGCCGATCACGAGGAACAGCACCACCCCGCCACCGAGATCGCGCCATGGCCGGCTCCAATCGAGGCCGATGCGGCGGAAGCCGCTGCGCGTCGGCTGCCACAGCAGATAGATCACCAGCGCGACGGCCATCAGCGAGAACGCGATGTCGAGCAGCTGATAGGTGAGATCGAGCCACGGCGTCGGCGACTGCGACGGATTCAGCTGCGTGCTCTGGTTCTTCAGCGGCGTCGGGGCAGCGAGCCGCTGGATGATCGTCAGAATCGAGTAGACGGCAGATTGCCCGAGCGAAAGCCCGAGCACGATCGCGATCTCCCACCAGAGCCTTGGACGTTCGCGTCGGGGCACCGGCACCTCGGAGAGAAAGGATGACCGAGCCCGCGCCGGCTCCGCGTCTGACGTCATGGAGCCATCCTTCCATCCGCTGCGAAGGTCACCCGGTCGGCACGGTTTCCAGGGGTCAGACCCACCAGCGACGGGTTCGTGCGAAGCGATTTCCGCCCAATGATCGTCACTGCTCAAATGTTGCAAATCGCGCTTGTTTCAAGCACCGACTAGAGATGTCGCGCACGATTTCGTCGCTATGGTTACTAGCACGTAACGGTTTGTACCGCCATTTTGCTCGTCCTCAACCCCGTGAATTATCTTCATTGCTATCTCGTGTACACCACGGCCCTCTGGTTCGTCGTGTGCCAAAAATGCATTCAGGAGGAAAATTGAAGATCACGCGAAAGCGTCTGCGCCCGTTGCTGGGCGCCGTCGCGGTCGCCGCCGCCGCGGGCATCGCGCTCGCCGGTTGCACGACGAGCACGCCCTCCAGCGAGGCGTCGTCAGGCGGTAAGACCATCACCGTGGCTCAGGTCAACGAGGCGACGTCGTTCAACTACAACACGCCCCAGGGAAACCTGGACACGAACGGCTTCATCTGGCAGATGACGCAGCCGCAGTTCTTCACGCTGCAGGGCAACGACTACAAGGTCGTTCCCAACACCGACCTCGGCACCTACAAGAAGCTCAGCGACAACCCGCTCAAGGTCGAGTACACGCTGAACAGCAAGGCCAAGTGGTCTGACGGCGTTCCGATGACCGCCGACGACCTGGTTCTCGGCTGGGCGCAGGGCGTCTGCTACTACGACTCGGCGAAGTTCGACGCCAGCGGCAAGGTGACCAGCGGCACGCAGTACTTCGTGACCGCCGCGGGCTGCCCCTACGGCACGAACCTTCCGACGGTGAGCAACAACAACCGCACGATCACCTTCACCTACGACCAGCCCTACGTGGACTGGAACCTGGTGAACCCGATCCAGTTCCCGGCGCACGCCGTGGCCAAGGAAATCGGCGTGAGCACCAAGGACCTCACGAACGCCTTCCTGACCACCCCGAAGGGCGACCCGAACAACCCGGCCGCTCCGAACGCGACCATCGAGAAGGCCGCCAAGCTCATCAACACGGGCTATGACGCGACCGCGCTGCCGAAGGACAAGAACCTTCTGATCTCCGGTGGCCCGCTGCAGGTGTCCGCGTGGACGCCGAAGCAGTCGATGACCTTCGTGCCGAACAAGGAGTACGTGGGTAGCCACGCCGTGAAGTTCGGCAAGCTCGTCATGCGCTTCATCCCCGACGCGAACGCTCAGGTGACGGCTCTGCAGAACGGCGAGGTCGACGCGATCCAGCCGCAGGCGACAGCCGACACGGTGAAGGCGCTCAAGGCTGTCTCCGGTGTGAAGATCGTTCAGGGCGACCAGGCCGCGTACGACCACCTCGACCTGAACTTCAAGTCGCCGACCTTCAGCGACCCGACGGTTCGCGAGGCCTTCCTGCTGACCATCCCGCGCGAGGACATCCTCAAGGCGATCGTCACGCCGATCAACCCCAAGGCCGAGGTTCTGAACTCGCAGGTCTTCCTGCCTGGTCAGGACGGCTACGACCAGTCCGTGCAGAGCAATGGTTCATCCGCCTACAACGCGGTCGACATCGCCAAGGCGAAGCAGCTCCTCGCGGGCAAGACGCCGACCGTCAAGATCCTGTACAACACCGAGAACCCGAACCGCGTTGACTCGTTCCAGGCCATCCAGGCCTCGGCGGCCAAGGCCGGCTTCAACGTGGTGGACGGCGGATCGCCGCAGTGGAGCTCGCTCCTCGCCGGTGGTGCCTACGACGCGTCGATCTTCGGCTGGGTGAACCCCGGCGCTGGCAACGCGCAGATTCCGCAGCTGTTCCAGATCGGCAACCCGGGTAACTACAACAACTTCAACGACCAGCAGGCGAGCCAGCTCGCGGTGCAGTCCCAGACGACGCTGGACCCGTCGAAGTTGATGGACATCAAGAAGCAGATCGACGCGAGGACGTTCGCCACCGGCTACGGCCTCCCGCTGTTCCAGCTTCCTGGCCTGTTCGCCTACACCGGAAGTGTCAAGGGCATCCAGTTCTTCGGAGGCCAGAACGGCATCTTCTGGAACTTCTGGACCTGGACCAAGTAGTCCGGCGTTCGAACTGATCCACTAAGATCGCTCAATCGCGCGGGGCGTCGAACCGACATGGTTCGGCGCCCCGTCGCTGGGCATTGCCCCTCGCGGGCGTAGTATCTGGTGACGCACACCGGCAATGACGCCGATCGACGTGGTCGCGCCTCCAGCTAACAGAGGTTCTTCTTCCATATGGTGAGTTACATTGCGAGACGCATCGGCGTCTCGATCCTGATCCTGATCGCCGCGTCGTACATCATGTACGTTCTGACGGCACACTCGGGTGATCCACTCCAAGACCTGGAGGGGAGCAACAACCCGAACAAGCAAGCGCTGATCGACGCTCGCACTCAATCGCAGCATCTGAATCTGCCGGCGACCGTACGCTGGCTGCTCTGGCTCGGCGGCGTCGCACGCTGCATCGTCCCCGTGGGCGGTGGATGCGACCTCGGTTCCACCTTCCAGAATCAGGCGGTGGCGCAGCTGCTGCCGCAGGCCATGCTGTCGACGATCCAGCTGGTCACCCTGGCCTTCGTGCTGGCGGTCGTGCTGGGCGTCGCGCTCGGCATGGTCACGGCGCTCCGCGCGTACAGCGGGTTCGACTACTCGATCACGCTGGTCAGCTTCTTCCTCTTCTCGCTGCCCTCGTTCCTGATCGCGGTCCTGCTGAAGAGCTTCATCGCGCTGGACTACAACAACTTCCTCGCCGACCCTCACCTGTCGCCGCTCGCACTCGCGATCTGGGGGATCGTGGTCGGGCTGATCGTCCAGCTGATCGTCGGCGGAAACTTCCGCAAGCGGGCGCTGACCTTCCTGATCTCGGGCGCCGCGACCGTGCTGGTGCTCTGGTACATGTCGGCGACGAACTGGTTCGTGCAGCCCTCGCTCGGCCCGGTCGTCGTCATCGTGTTCTGCGCGGCCATCGGATTCGGCTTCGTCGCGCTGCTCGCCGGCCTGCACAACCGCAAGGCGTGGATCACCGCGGGCATCAACGTGGCGATCGCGATCGTCGCGTACTTCGGCCTGCAGGGGCTGCTCAACGTCTCGAGCATCGGAACCCTGCTCATCCTCGGCATTGCCGCGATCGCGGTCGGCCTTCTCGTCGGCTTCTTCGTCGGTGGCTACGACCGAGGGCTGATGATGCGCATCGGCGCCTTCACGGCGTTCTTCACCTCGGGTGTCATCGTGCTCGACCGCTTCATGCGGTCGTGGCCCGCCTACATGGACGTCACGAACCATCGTCCGCTGGCCACGGTCGGATCGGCGACTCCCGGTCTTTCAGGCGATGTCTGGATCACCGGTCTCGACACCTTCAGCCACTTCCTTCTTCCGACCCTGAGCCTTCTCGCGATCAGCTTCGCGAGCTACACGCGGTACGCCCGCTCCGGAATGCTCGAAGTGCTCGGCCAGGACTACGTGCGCACGGCGCGCGCGAAGGGCCTGCCGGAGCGCACCGTCATCGTGCGGCATGCGTTCCGCAACATGCTCATCCCGATCACCACGCTGGTGGCCACCGACATCGGTGCGATCCTGGGTGGTGCCGTCATCACGGAGTATGTGTTCGGCATCAGCGGCATGGGCCAGCTGTTCATCGCCGGCCTGTTCCGAACAGACGTCAATCCGGTGATGGGGTATTTCCTCGTCGTGGCGATCACGGCCATCGCGTTCAACTTCCTGGCGGACCTGACATACTCGGTCCTCGACCCGCGGGTGCGTGTGCGATGAGCGGCGAGACGAACGACACGCGGACCGCAGCGGAGGTGGCGGCATGAGCACGATCCAGGGCAACATTCCCGAGCCCGGCCTGAACGACGGCAAGATCGACCTCCCCGACGTCGAGGGCGCCAAGAAGGGCGAGAGCCAGGGGCGGCTCATCTTCCGCAGGTTCCTGAGGAACCGGCTGGCTGTCGTCGCCTTCATCCTGTACCTGGCGATCCTGGTGTTCGCCATCTCCGCGATCGGGCTCGGCCCGATCCCCGGTTGGTGGCACTACACCTACAGCGAGCTCAACAACCT
>JBQCJQ010000262.1:0-8090 GCA_051952615.1 Humibacter sp. | reverse complement strand
GAATTCCTGCTCAGCTCTGGATTCACGCAGGGCGTGTCGTTCCTACTGGTGGACGATGAGATCCCGGTCGGCACCATGCACCTGAACGTGACGTACACCGCCGAATTCTCCGGGCGGGAGTTGCGGGCGTTGGATGAGGCACGGACCACCATCCAGCGTGAGGTGGGTGCGATCGTCCGCGCTGGCGACTTGGGTCTGAGCAGGCGCGAGCTGGAGGTGCTGAACCTCATGTCGTGGGGGGCCACGAACACGGACATCAGCGAGCTGCTGAACCTCTCCCGGTCGACCGTCCGCAGCCATGTGGAGAAGATTCTGGCCAAGCTGAAGGTCGCCAACCGGGTGCAGGCCGTCCGGGTCGCGTTGTCGCTTGCCTTGGTCGACGCGGCGTGAATCGGTGCGAAAGATCGGTCAGGTGACCGATACCGCTGACACGGGAACCCGAATAGGACTGAACTGGGCGCTCTGCCCGCACCGGCCGTTGTTGCCGGTGTGATCCTCGGGGGGAACTGTTTCATGCGTTTGTTCACGGCACGACCACGCTCTGAATCCGGCAGGATCGGCCGGCATCGGACCAGAACCGACCGTGTCGGTCGGGGCATCCCGGCGCTGCGATCGCGAGGGCTTCGGGTCGCCGCCGGGGTCGGTGTGCTCGCGCTGACGGTGGGGGCGGTGGCAGCCACGGGCATCGTACTGACACCGCAGGCGGCTCAGGCTGCACCAGGCACGCCGGGTACGCCACAGGCCAACACGGTGGTGTTTCAGGAAAGCTTCGAGAACGGAACCGGCACCACTCCGGTCGGGTTGGCCAGCTACACCGGTGTGAACGGAGAGAAGTACACCGCGGATGCTGCCTGGTTGGCGAACTGCAACGGGCAGGTTCGCAACTTCAACACTCCGTACACGACGTTGGGCAACTGCGTCAGTACGGTCGACAGCGCCAATCTGGGACAGCTGGCATACGCACTCGGTGTACACGCCGGGGATGCCACACCAGCGGACAATCACGCAG
Source organism: Humibacter sp. (assembly GCA_051952615.1). Taxonomy (GTDB): domain Bacteria; phylum Actinomycetota; class Actinomycetes; order Actinomycetales; family Microbacteriaceae; genus Humibacter. The sequence continues at coordinate 7,081 of JBQCJQ010000262.1, read as the reverse complement.
TGACCGCGTACACCGAGAACAACCCGGGCGCCAATGCCGTCGAGTTCCGGACCGTGAACAACATTCCTCTTGCGTCTGCGTCGGGCCGATTCCTGACCTTCAGCGTCGACGGGGCCGCGGTGAACTGCAACGCCTCCGCGCCGCAGTATCAGTTCGCGTTCGTCAACCAGGGCGGCACTGCCACAAACGTGGGCGGCGTGATCAACGCCTGCTCCTCCGGCACGACGGTGAACGCGCCCGCCAACGGACCGGTTGCCGCGCAGCCGATCAACGTCGGCACCTACACCTCGAACGGTTCCGTGTTGTTCAACGGGTCCACGCTCGGCATCCGGATGACGAACGCTAATGGCACCGGAGTCGGCAACGACGCCGCGTTCGACAACATCAAGATCCTTGATGTGACCCCGCAGCTGGACAAGTCCTTCAGCCCCGCCACCGTGCCCACCGGGGGCACCTCGACGTTGACGTTCACGGTCACGAACACCAGCGAGCTGGCCGCGAAGAACGGATGGGGTTTCACCGACACTCTCCCGGCGGGTCTCACGGTCGCCGGCGCGGTCGGCGGTACGTGCAACGCCACGACCAGTGCTGCCACCGGTGCGACCTCGATCGCCGTGACCAACGGTGTTCTTGCCGCGGGCGAGAGCTCGTGCACGATCACCGTCCCGGTCACTTCGACCACGACCGGTTCGTACACCAACGGGCCGGACAATGTTGCACAGGTCGGCTTGAACCCGCCTGGCACCACGACGGTGACGTTCGAGTCGCCGGCATTGACGCTGGTGAAGCACGCCGGTACCCCGGTTGATGTGAACGGTGATGGGATCACCGACGCGGGCGACACCATCCAGTACACGTTCGCTGTGACGAACACCGGTGATGTCCCGATCACGAACGTCGCGGTCAACGACTCGAAGGCCGGCGCCGTCACCTGCCCGTCGACCTCGCTCGCGGCCAGGGCATCCGAAACCTGCTCCGCGAACACCGTCTACACCATCACGGCAGCCGACGCCACGGCCGGATCGGTCGACAACACGGCGACAGCTTCCGGCGCGTCGCCCTCCGGCGCCACGGTGACTTCTCCTCCGTCATCCACCCACACCCCGGCGACGACCGCAGCCCCGGCCCTGACCGTGGTGAAGTCCGCTGACCCGTCGGGCGCTGCGTCCTACACACCCGGCCAGGTGATCACGTACCACTTCACGGTGACGAACTCTGGCAACCTGGCGATGAACGACGTCGGAATCGACGAGACCGCGTTCAGTGGCAGCGGCACCATCTCTAACGCCACCTGCCCGTCCGCGACATTGGCGCCCGGCGCTCAGGAGGTGTGCACCGCCACGTACACCCTGACGCCGACCGATGTCGACAACGGGTCGCTCACCAACACCGCCACCGCGCACGGCACCCCGCCGGGCTCCGACACCCCTGTGCCTTCCGACCCGTCCACGGTGACCAGCCCGGAGACCCCGGCAACTGGCATCTCGGTGGTCAAGACCGCCGACCCCGGCACGGTCTCGGCCGCGGGGCAGACGATCACCTATTCGTTCAAGGTGACCAACACCGGGAATGTCACGCTGAACAACCCGACCGTGAACGAGACCGGCTTTTCCGGCACCGGCACGCTCTCACCGGTCAGCTGCCCGGAGACCACCCTGGTCGCAGGTCAGGTCGAAACCTGCACGGCCACCTATACGGTGACCCAGGCGGATGTGAACGCGGGAACGATCGACAACACCGCCACCGCCACCGCCACACCGCCCGGCGGTACACCGGTGACCTCCACCCCGTCCACTTCGACAGTGACCGCGACCCGCACTCCGGCGTTGTCACTTGTGAAGAAGGCGAACGTAGCGGCTGCTGAGGTCGGACAACAGGTCACGTACTCGTTCGCGATCACCAACACCGGGAACGTCACGATCGAGAACCCGACCGTGACGGACACCGAGTTCTCCGGCACCGGCCAGCTCTCCGCGATCTCCTGCCCGCAGGTGACCTTGCAGCCCGGGGATCACACCACGTGCACCGCGACCTACACGGTGACGCAGGCCGATGTCGACGCCGGGAAGCTCACGAACACCGCCACCGCGACTGGAACACCGCCGGATGGCACAGACACGCCGACCTCCCCGCCGTCGACCTCCACGGTGACGACGAACCCGCACCCGGCGTTGTCGGTCGTGAAGACCGCGAACACGCAGCAGGTGACCAAGGTCGGTCAGGTCGTGACCTACACCTTCGCGGTATCCAACACCGGCAACGTCGACATCACCAACCCCAAGGTGAACGAGGGTAACTTCACCGGGCACGGCACCCTGTCCGCGGTGACCTGCCCCGGCCCGAGCACTCTCCCACCAGGACAGACCATCGACTGCACCGCCACCTACACCGTGGTCGCGGCCGACCTCGCCGGGGGGAGTCTGAGCAACACGGCCACTGTGACCGGCACTCCCCAGGGCGGTGGTGACCCGATCACCTCCACCCCGTCGACCGCGACGGTGCAGGAAGTGCCACCGGCCCCAACCCCGGCGGCCGGATCGGCAGCCAACGGCAGTGCGTTGGCGTCGACCGGTAGCGACGTCTGGACAGTCGGAATCGTCGGCTTCGGGCTCCTCGTGCTCGGACTGCTGGCGGCAGCCGCGGCCTGGATTCACCGTCGTCACCGGCTGAGCTGAGGCTCGTAGGACAAGAGGGGTCAGCATCATTCGGGTTGATGCTGACCCCTCTCACTCTGCACACTTCACGACCCACGGTCAACGAAGGCATCTCCGTCATCGGCCCTGCCCCGGGGAGACCATGAACCACGAAGCCAGCGAGCCGATCACACTCGTGCTGCAACTCGTGCTGCGGGAAGCCTTCCGTGTCGAAAACCTCGCGCGCGGCGCTGACCGCCGTGTCGCGTTCCAAACGACGCGACACCTCCTAGGAGGATGCCGAGCCTTAGGCATCCCCATCAGGCAATTGGCGATCATGCTCGATCGCAGCACCAGCATCATCACGCTCCGAAGCGGTATCGACGGACCTATCACCGCACGGGACTTCGCCCGACTTGCCCACCTCAGCACCGAGGTCATCGAGAACTGGACCGACGACGGCCTCCTGATCGTGAACACTCCGGCCAGATCCGTGAATGACAGCTACCCGGCATCGCACCTCATCCGTGCCCTACTCAACCAACCGCCCGACGGCGACAGAGCACGTGCACAGACGCCTAGCTGACTGACGCGCAGGTGATCGGCCGCTGTGACCTTCGGCCGGCCCAACCGCGGTTTCGGTCGTTTCCGACCACACTTCAACGTGACCCCAAAACAAGGGTCAAGAAGGGTGATTTCGACCGGCAATCGTTGGACGGGGAGTGCTGCGTCTGGGAGCATCCGGTGTCGTCCCTGTTACGGGGGGCCATGCATCAGCGCTGGGCTTTCGGGTGTTCCGGCCATGACCTGACGTTCGGGGGATCAGGTGAGATTTCGTCGGCCTATTCAGCGCTCGCGTTCCACGCGACGATTCGGCGCGCTCCCGCGGTGGCAGTCGCCGAGGCTGCGGGCGGCGGCGATCGTCGGGGCCCTGGCGTTGACGCTGGGTACGGTGGCGGCCACCTCGGTTGTGCTGTCTCCGCAGGCGGCTGAGGCCGCAGCGGGCACCCCCGGCGTGCCGCAGCCGGGCTCGGTGCTGTATCAGGAGAACTTCCAGAACGCACCGGTTGCCGGTGCGACGACGATTGGGAACTACGTCAGCGCGAGCGGAGCGACGTACTCGGCCGATCCGATCTATCAGAACACCGCCTTGTGCAACGGTCTCATCTTCGGCCATCAGGCCACCGATGCGACGCTTGCCGCGGCGAACTTCTGCGGCGGGCCCGCGTCGGGTTGGTACCCGGCAGCGCGCAGCATCCCGGCGGGTATCGGGGCATATAACGGGATGGCCGACCCTACGCAGAATCTCGCCGTGGCCGAGCAGACGATCGGCGGCGGAGCCCCGAGCTATACCGGCACCATGCTCCAGGGGTCCGGCATCTCGGTGCCCACCGGAAGCAGGTTCGTGACCTTCTCGGTGCAGGTCGGGAACCTGTGCTCGGTTGGTCTCCAAGCGCTGGATCGGTTCTATCTGCTCGACGGCGCGAACCCGGTTGCGCTGAACAGCTCCGATTACAACGTGTGCGCGGATGCCGGTCGCAAGACGTTCCCGGTCGACGGGCAGACCGTGACCGTGGGCACATTCACGGGCAACCAAGCTGCCCTGGTGAACAGTTCCTCGATCGGGTTCCGACTGACTAACCAGCAGCCATCCGGCAACGGCAACGACCAGGCATTCGACAACTTCACGATCCTGGACGTGACGCCGCAGCTGGACAAGTCGTTCAGCCCGGCGATCGTCTCGACTGGTGGGGTCTCCACCCTGACTTTCACCGTCACGAACACGGCCGAGCTGGCAGCCAAAGCCGGCTGGTCGTTCACCGACTCCCTCCCGGCCGGACTCACGATCGCGAACCCGGCCAGCGTGGGTGGCACGTGTCAGGCCAAGACCACCGCTGCTCCTGGTGGCGCGACGATCGCAGTGACGAACGGGAATCTGACCGCGGGTCAGGCGTCGTGCACCATCACGGTTCCGGTGACCTCACCCGTCGAGGGTTCGTTCACGAACGGCCCCGGCAATGTCAGGGAGACGGGCCTGAACCCGCCCGGCAATACGACGGTGTCGTTCGAGTCACCGAAGTTGACGCTGGTGAAGCATGCCGGTGCGCCGGTGGATGTGAACGGCAACGGGATCACGGATGTCGGCGACACGATCCAATACACGTTCGACGTCACGAACAGTGGTGACGTGCCGATCACAAATGTCGCCGTGAACGACTCGAAAGTCGGCGGGGTGACCTGCCCGTCGATAACGCTGGCCGTGCGGGCGTCGGAGACGTGCTCGGCAGACAGCGTGTATGCGATCACGGCGGCGGATGCCGCGGCGGGTGCGGTGGACAACACTGCGACCGCGACGGGTACGTCGCCTAGAGGAGCCACCGTGATCTCGGGGCCGTCCTCCACTCACACCCCGGCGACGACCGCCGCCCCCAAGTTGACGGTGGTGAAGTCTGCTGACCCGTCCGCTGCGGCCGCGTACATTCCGGGTCAGGTGATCACGTATCACTTTGCGGTGACCAACACCGGCAACGTGACGATGAACGGTATCGGGATCGACGAGATCGCGTTCGACGGCAGCGGCACCATCTCGGTCGCCACCTGCCCTTTGGCCACGCTGGCAGCGGGGGATCAGGAAGTGTGCACCGCCACCTACAGGCTGACGCCGCTTGACGTGGACAACGGGTCGGTCACGAACACCGCAGTTGCGCACGGTACCCCCGAAGGCTCGACTACGCCGCTGCCATCCAACTCCTCCACCGTCACCATCCCGCAGATCCCGGCACCCGGCATCAGCGTCGTCAAGAGGGCCGACCCGGGAACCGTGTCAAGTGCCCGGCAGACGATCACGTACTCCTTCGCAGTGACCAACACCGGAAACGTGACCCTCACCGATCCGCAGGTGAACGACACCGATTTCTCCGGCACCGGCCAGTTGTCCGCGATCACCTGCCCGCAGAACACGCTGGTCGCCGGTCAGGTCGAGACCTGCTCCGCCACCTACACAGTCACCCAAGCGGACGTGAACGCCGGCACGATCACCAACACGGCCACCGCGACCGCGACAGCGCCAGGAGGAACACCGGTGACCTCCGCACCGTCTTCCGCGACCGTGACTGCGACCCGTACGACCGCGTTGATGATTGTGAAGACCGCCGATGTGAAAGCCGCCCAGGTGGGCCAGACCGTGACTTACTCGTTCCTGATCACCAACACCGGCAATGTGACACTCACCGATCCGCAGGTGAACGACACCGACTTCTCCGGCACCGGACAGCTCTCGGCGATCACCTGTCCACAGGGCGTGACCCTGCAACCGGGCGATCACACGACCTGCACCACCACCTACACGGTGACCCAGGCCGACGTCGATGCAGGGAAGATCAGCAACACGGCCACTGCAACAGGCACTCCGCCGGCTGGAATGGACTCGCCGACCTCGACGCCGTCCAGCACCACAGTGACCACCGACCCGATGCCGGCGCTGGCCGTGGTGAAGACCGCTGACACTCATCAGGCGAGCAAGGTCGGTCAGGTTGTGACGTACACCTTCGCGGTGACGAACACCGGCAACGTTGACATCTCCGGCCCGAAGGTGAACGAGGGCGACTTCACCGGCCACGGGAAGATGACCGCTGTCACGTGCCCCGGACCGAGCACGCTGCCCCCGGGGCAAACCATCGATTGCACCGCGACCTACACGGTCGTTGCCGCCGACCTGACGGGCGGAGGAAGCCTCTCGAACACCGCCACGGTGACCGGGACCACACCCGGGGGAGACCCGATCACCTCCGACCCGTCCACAGCGACGGTGAGCGTTCCGCAGGCAGCAGACCCCGCTGGCGCGACCCCCGCCGCCGGCCTGGCGGACACCGGTAGCAACATCTGGGCGGCAGGACTCGTCGGCACCGGCCTGGTGATCCTGGGCCTACTCGCCGCGGCCGCGGTACGGTTCCAGCGCCGCAACCGCCTCAACCCGTAACACCGGAGGTCAGCACCATTCGGGTTTGGTGCTGACCCTCCATTCCAGAGAAAGGGAGAGCCGGCACCATTCGGGTTGGTGCCGGCTCTCCTCATGAGATCGCCCTTCTTGGTGCAGCGATGCGGTACTAGCTCACCATCTCATCAGCGGCGTGCGGCGCGCCTACGCAGTCCGCGGAGCACGAGGAACGTGCCGCCGAGCATTGCGAGGATCAGGCCGATCACGGACGGGCCGACGAGGTCGCTACCGGTGGATGCCAACGAGTTCGAGTCCACCACGGGCGCGGTCGAGGGGGTGCTCCCAGGGTCGGTCGTGCCGCCTGCAGCTGCTGGCGCCGAGGTGCTCGGTGACGGGGTGGGGGTTGCTGCCGCGGTTACGAGGACCGAGATGGTCGCGGTGGCGCAGTTTGTCGGGTCGTTGGTCTCGCACTCCTGATAGGTCAGCGTGTAAGTACCCCGCGTCACCCCCG
>JBQCJQ010000261.1:0-3674 GCA_051952615.1 Humibacter sp. | reverse complement strand
CGATGTCGATGCCTCTCCCGGTCAACGCGACTGCGGTCGCCTCGGCTTCGGCTCGACCCACCTCGTCCAGGGGCGGGTTCGCGAGCCCCCGAAGACGCCCTTCGGCGTTGAGCGCGGTTTGTCCGTGTCGGATCAGGAACAGGTGTTGCGGCTGGTCAGTCATCCTGACTTCCTCTCTGCATGTTCGGCGAGGGTGACGATGAGGTTAGCGGCGGCTTCAGGCGAACGGAACGGCCCTCGCGGACGATACGTGCCCTGCGGGATTGCAACCCACCGTTCCGGCAGGAAGCAGGGGTACTCGCGGCGAACCCGGCCGATCACCGCCCGTTCCCGAACCACGAGCTGGACGACATCGCTGCCCGGAAACATCGGCACCAGACACACCCCGTGTGGACACGCGGCGGCGACCGCGTTCTCTTCCAGCACGGTGAGGGTGGCCCGGGCGAGGATATTCTCCGCGATCCGCACAATGGTGGGTTCATCCATCCGGCTCATCCCCGCACCATTCGCCGGTATGGGCCGCCTGTTTGAGCCAGCTCCGGGGATCGTTGGGTGCGGTTCTCCTCGTAGGCGGCAAGGTTGCCCTCGAACCAGTACCAGGTGCCGGGGTCCTCCGGAGTGCCTTCCCACGCCAGGATGTGGGTGGCGACGCGGTTCAGGAACCACCGGTCATGGGAGGTGATCATCGCTGACCCGTCGAAGTCCAGCAGCGCCTGCTCGAGGGCGATCAGAGATTCAGTGTCCAGGTCATTGCTCGGCTCATCCAGCAGCAGAACGTTCCCGCCTTGTTTCAGCGTGAGAGCCAGGTTGAGCCGGTTGCGTTCTCCGCCGGAGTAGTCCTTCACCGGCTTCTCCTGGGACCGGCCGGTGAACCCGAACCGGGCAACGTACGCGCGCGCCGGCACCTCCACGCTGCCGAGACGAATAGTGGCTTCGCCGTCGGCGACCGCCTCCCACGCTGTCCGGTTGACGTCGATGCCGCTGCGCGCCTGATCGACGTACGCGATCCGCACGGTATCCCCGATGCGGATGACACCGGAATCCGGTGCCAGGTGGCCACTGATCATCTCGAATAGTGTGGTCTTGCCAACACCGTTCGGTCCCAGCACCCCGACGATTCCATCTCGCGGGACCGTGAAGGAGACATCGTTCAGGGTGACGTGCCCGTCGAACGCTTTCGAGACGGAGTCGAGTTCGATCACATTCGTTCCCAGCCGCGGTGGCGGTGGAATGACAAGCGCGCCAGCCGGTGCGTGCCCGTCACGGTTCGGGCGGCCGCGGACGCTTTCACCGCCGAGCGACGCGTACTCGCGCTCCAACAACCGGAGCCGTTGCTCGTCTCGCCGACCGTCGACACGGAAATCAGCGAGCCTCCGTCGCACGTAGTCGCCGTAACCCCCGGCGAAAACGTCGACCCGGCCGTGCTCCACCTCGACGATCCGCGTAGCGACCGTGTCCAGGAATGACCGGTCGTGGGTAACCGTAACGAACGTTCCCGAATAGTGAGCCAGATGCTGCCGCAGCCAGTTGGTACTGTCCGTATCCAAATGGTTTGTCGGCTCGTCCAGCAGCAGGAGATCCGGTTGCGCCAGCAGCAGGCGACATAACGCCACACGGCGGCGTTCACCGCCGGAGAGCGATGCGACGAACACTGGGCCCGGCGGGCATCGCAGTGCCGTCATGGCCTGCACAACCCGCGAGGCCACATCCCAACCGTCGACCCCGTCCAGATACTCTTGCAGCTCGCCGAGTTCCGTCAGCGCATCCTCGGATCCGTCGTCTGCCAGTCGCCGAGCGGCATCGTCGTAGAGGGCGCGGGCTGTGATCGTCTCCGAGATTGCGTCCTCGATGTTTTCCAGGACTGTCTCATCGTCGCGGAGAACCGGCTCCTGCATCAGGATCCCGACGGAGATGCCGGGAGCGGTCGTCGCTGATCCCGCGGCCGAGGCGTCTGTTCCGGCTATCACGCCGAGGAGTGTGGACTTGCCGGCACCGTTTGGTCCGATGACGCCGACCCTGTCGTGCTCAGCGATCGTGAGGTTGACGTTCTCAAGCACAGCTTTGCCGCTGCGCGTGACGGCCGCGTTCTCAAGCCGTGCGACCCAGTGTTCTCCTGACATGGCGGGCTCCCTACCGTTGCATCTCACAGGTAGGGACCGTTGTCGACGTGAGCCGCGTTGTGGTGAGCCCCTCCACCATCGCCGTTCTCACACGATACTCCCGCCGAAACAGAGGGGATAGAGTGGCGAGCACGGCGATGGACCCCGCCGGAACGGGAACGTTCGAACCGCAACGCACGCTGATGGGCCTACACGTTTCTCTCGCGTGGAGGTCACTCATGCCCATCCGACGGCTTGCGATGGATGTTGACAAGGTCGTCGACCGGCCAGACATGGTCAGCCTCGCGCGCGCGATCGAACAGGTGCCGGGCGTTACCGCGGTGAACGTCACCGTCACCGAGATCGATGTCGAGACGGTCGGCACCGACATCACGGTCGAAGGTGACGACATCGACACCGAAGCGCTCTTCCGCGCCATCGAGACAGTGGGCGCCGTCCTCCACAGCATTGACGAGGTCGTCGCCGGGGATCACATCATCGAGCGTGTGGCCCGTGTGCGTTGACCATGACCGTCGCCGAGTTCGCCCGAACGCTGCCGACTCTTCCGTTGGGGCTCGGAGTCACCGACGGAATGCTGAACGCGCTCACCCTCGCCGGAGGGGCGCTCCTGCGGGACGGTGCTGGAAGCCTGACCCTCATGCTTGCCCTGCGGGTCGGGATCGCTGCATTGGTGACTGCTGCGTTCACGGTATTCGTCGCGGACTACGCTGAGCGCCGTTCGGCTCTAGTCCGTGCGGCGAAACAACTCAACATGACGGAACCGGGACGGCTGGCCGCGACCAATCTGGGCCGCAAAGCGTTGCGCGAGTCGTTCGTCGCGATGATCGTGGCCGCCGGTGCCAGCCTGGTGGGCGCCGGCGCACCCTTGGCGGTCGGTGCGATCCTTCCAGGCCCTGCTTGGATCGTCGTCGCGCTCACCATCGCGCTGCTCGGCGGGTTCGGTTGGCTGCTCGGCGGGTTACTCGCCGGGCGTCGTGGTCTGTGGGCTGCGTCGATGACGGTCGGCGGGGTGGCGGTGACCGCGATCGGCGTGTGGTTGAACATCGCCTGATTTCCTTCTCTGCGGGGTTCTCCGCTACGATCGCGGGACGGCGATGGATCCCGCCGGAGCGACAGCTCGAACCGCCACGACGGCCGATGGTTCCTACTTCTCCGACATCGACGGAAAGTAGGACAGCTGTGTTCTCTTCAGGCTCCGAAGCGCTCGGCTTCATCGCCGACACCAACGTCCGGTTCCTGGACGTACGCTTCACTGACCTGCCTGGCGTGCAGCAGCATCTGACCGTCCCGGCGGACACGGTCGACGAAGCGTTCTTCACTGAAGGAATCGCGTTCGACGGTTCCTCGATCCGCGGCTTCGCGTCGATCCACGAGTCCGACATGCAGCTCATCCCGGATGTCTCGACGGCCTACATCGACCCGTTCCGCGCCGAGCGGACCCTGATCATGGTGTTCGACATCTACAACCCGCGCAACGGCGAGATCTACGCGAAGGACCCGCGTCAGGTCGCCAAGAAGGCGGAGAAGTACCTCGCGTCGACCGGCATCGCCGAC
>JBQCJQ010000260.1:0-2912 GCA_051952615.1 Humibacter sp. | reverse complement strand
CGCGTTCCACCGGACGTTCCTCTGCAGCGCCGAGGGCTTGTATGGGGCTTACGGACAGCACGCGCCGGCTCCCCACCCAGGAGGAAAGCCACGTCGTGAGAACGACGACCACCGGCGGGGCGATCAGGGAAGGTGTCACCACCGGGTATGCCAAGTCGGGCAGTTCCCCGCCCGAGGTGAGAGCTGAGACGGTCAGCAACGCCAGACCGACGGCGACGACCACACCGATCAGCGCACCGACTGCGCCGACGATCACGCCTTCGCGAGCCACCGATCGTCGCTGCGCCTTTGCGCTGGAACCGATCAGACGCAGCAGAGCGATGGTGCGCGTGCGTCCGGCGATGATCGTGGCAAACGTGTTCGTCGTCACGATGCTCCCGACGTACACCGCGATGACGAAGAAGACCGCGGCGACGATCACGAGGTCGACCTGAACGGAACTGTGACGGCCCATGCTCGAGGCCCCGATGTAGGCGCCGAGCACGTTCGTGCAGGCAAGAAGGGCTGTTCCGAACGCCGAGCTCAGCGCTGCGACGAGGATGCTCGAGCGATGCTCACGGAGCGGGAACACGTGCCTTGACCGACTTCTCTGCATTGCATCGACGCTATCGACGCGCACGAGGCGGCGCGTCCTTCTGGGGGCTGACCGATGTCCGACCGAGGGATGAGCACGGGTCACAGCACGCTGATCGCCGAGGCGCGCCAGCGGCGGTCCAGACCTTCCAGGCGGATCGCGACGGCACGCACCCGTATCGGGTTGCGCACGATGATGGTCGCCTCGACGACACCGTCGCGCGGCTCGCTGACGTGCGTACTCAGCACAGTGAGCGCCGGACGGGCCGCGGTGATGCCCTTCACGCGACGCGCCCGCTCCGCCAGAACGGTGCGATGAAGCAGAGTCGTGTAGACGTCGTCGGTCACCCACCTCGAGACCTGTTCGAGGTCGCGGGCGCCCGCGAGCACCTCGAGGATGCACCTTGCGAGGTTCGTCAGCAGCGGTTCGGGGTCGGGCAGGTCGGCGCGACCGGTCGGCTGCGCGAGGAAGAAGTCCTCGTCGATGCGTCTTCTGGCCGCGGAGCGTCGCGGGGCATCGCGCCCGTGCGACGGCGCGACCTCGACGTTCTGGTCCTGCGGTACCGGTGACGGCGACACCTGGCTCATCGGATGACTCCCTGCGGTCGGATGCGGGGAAAGGCGGGCCGATTCCCGCGCCTTCGGGGGTTAGGCAAGCCACTCAACCAGTGGCCAGACAGCGCGGTCCACTGCTTCCGTGCCCTGTGGACAACCACGGTCGCCATCCCCAGGCGGCCGCTATCGTGCCCTCTCATGCGCTGGGACAATCTGTTCGCCGACCTCGAGGGTCAGCTCGAACACGAACTCGGCGCAGAAGACCTGGAGCTCCGCGTCGAGGAGGAGCGGCTGCGCCTCGGCCGGCTCTCGCTGCGGGACAGGATGCGCGCGCTGTCCGATCCCGGCGAACCGGGCGCACCGCTGCTGCTCTGGCTGGCGGACGGCAGCACGGTAAGGCTGCGTCCTGCCACGTTCGGCAGGGACTGGGTGTCGGGAGAGCTGGTGCCGGAAGGCAGGCACGGAGTGGAGCGGGCACGGACATCCACTCGCGCGCTCGTGCCTCTCGACGCCGTCGTCTCGATCGGTCTGACCGACGCGCAGGTCGCGCCGAGCCTCGAAGCGAGCGGGGAGCAGGAGCGGCCTCAGGACGCGGCGCCGCGGCTGATCGACCGCTTAGGTCTGGCGTTCGCCCTGCGTGATCTCGCACGGAGGCGCAGCGCCGTGACCGTGGTCACCCTCGCCGGCACGATGCACGGCACGATCGACCGCGTCGCGAAGGACCACCTCGATCTCGCGTTGCACGAGCCGGATGCCCCGCGAAGAGCGATGAACGTGCGTGGCATCCGCATCGTGCCGATGGCTGCGGTCGTGCTGGTTCGGCTCTGAACTCGGCAGCTCCGGGGTCAGCGGCTCTGAGGTCAGCGGCCGTCTGGCCAGACCACCCGGCCGCCGGACACCTCGGGGATCGCCGCGAGATCGGACTGCTCCCACAGCGCTCGTCTGCGTGTCTCTTCGTACATCGCCTCGATGTAGGCCTCGAGCTCGACCCGCTCGATGCGCCACGCCCCGGGGCGCCCCACCCGGATGGCCGGAAGCTCGCCCGTGTCGATCAGCCCGATCACGTCGCTCGGAGCGACGTTCAAGACCTCCGCGGCGTCGCCGACGGTGAGAAAGCGCGTCACATCGTCTCGACGCTCGGGGGTCATGGGTTGAGCGTATCGCCGGATGCCTCGGATGCCTCTCGCCTGTGGACAACTTTCCTACGACTTGTCCAGAAACGGCAGCATGGTGGCCTCGCCGCACGGCATGACCGAACAGCGACGCCGTGACGCGTCAGGCGAGACGAGGAGGACCATGAGCACGTCGACCGGCGCACGAAAGACGGCCCCTGAAAGAAAGAGGCGATTCTGGGTGGATCCGAGATTCGTCGTCGGCATCCTGTTGATCGCCGCATCCGTCTTCGGCGTGTGCGTGCTGCTCACCGCGCAGAACCGCAGCGTCGAGGTGTACACGGCACGCAGCACGCTGGTCGCGGGCGATCGCGTTCGCCCGGCCGACCTGGAGTTGACCAGCGTTCGGGTGCCGTCGGCGTCGGACGTGTATCTCACCCGCTCCGCCCTTCCGCAGGACGCGGTCGTCGTGCGGTCCGTTCCGAAGGGCGAGTTGGTGCCGGCGTCGGCGGTGGGGGAGAAGGCGGATGCCGCCCTGACCAGCGTCGTCGTGAAGGCGTCCGGCCCGGTGGCCGCCGCCGTCGACGAGGGAGCCGTGGTCGACGTGTGGGCGGCGCAGAGCACGGATGACAAGGACTACCGCCCGCCGACCGTTCTGGTTCCCGGAGCCGT
>JBQCJQ010000259.1:0-4437 GCA_051952615.1 Humibacter sp. | reverse complement strand
ATGGCCGACACCCTGAAGGTGTTGTGGTCGCGTATCCCCCACCGACTGGCCGGGGCCAACCCGCCCCGCCTGGTGTGCGTCGATCCGCGTGAGACGGAGGTCGCTCGCCGCGCCGACGTCCACCTCGCCGTGCGCCCGGGGACGAATCTGGCGCTCATGAACGGGCTGGTGCGCGAGCTGTTCGTCCAGGGCTGGACCGACGAGGACTACATCGACGCCCACACCATCGGGTCCGACAAGCTGCGCTCGACGGTCGACCTGTGGACGCCCGAGGCCGTCGCCGAGGTCTGCGGCGTGGACGCGTCCGACGTGCGGGAGGCGGCCCGGATCTTCGCCGACTCCGAGCGGGTGCTCTCCACCGTGCTGCAGGGCTTCTACCAGGCGTCCAACGCGACGGCGGCATCATGTCAGGTCAACAATCTGCACCTGCTGACCGGCAAGATCGGCCGGCCCGGGTCGGGCATCCTGCAGATGAATGGCCAGCCCACGGCGCAGAACACGCGCGAGTGCGGTGCCGACGGCGACCTGCCCGGCTTCCGCAACTGGGCCAACCCCGACCATGTCAAGGAGCTGGCCGCGCTGTGGGGCGTGCACGTCGACAAGATCCCGCACTGGGCGCCGCCCACCCACGCGATGGAGATCTTCCGCTATGCCGAGCAGGGCAGCATCGAGTTCCTGTGGGTGCAGGCGACGAACCCCGCCGTCTCCATGCCCCAGTCCGAGCGGATCCGGGGCATCCTCTCGAAGCCGGAGCTGTTCCTCGTGGTGCAGGACCTCTACCTCACCGAGACGGCGATGCTCGCGGATGTCGTGCTGCCCGCGGCCGGGTGGGGCGAGAAGCTCGGCACCTTCACCAACGCCGACCGCACCGTGCATCTGTCGGAGAAGGCCGTCGAACCGCCCGGCGAGGCTCGCAGTGACCTCGACATCTTCCTCGACTACGCGCAGCGCATGGACTTCCGGCGAGACGACGGCGCACCGCTGCTGGACTGGTCGGGCCCTGAGGACGGCTTCCGGGCGTGGCAGGAGTGCAGTCGCGGGAAGCTGTGCGACTACACCGGCCTCAGCTATGAGAAGCTGCGCGGAGGAAGCGGCATCCAATGGCCCTGCAACGATGAGCACCCTGACGGGACTGTGCGCCTGTACGGCGACGGCGTCTTCCCGACAGCGCCCGACCGCGCCGAGGACTTCGGCCACGACCTGCTCACCGGCGCAACCGTGGCGCCGGAAGCGTACAAGGCAATGCGGCCGGACGGCCGGGCCATCCTGAAGGCCGCCTCTTACAACGCTCCGCACGAGAACCCCAGCGAGGAGTACCCGCTGCAGTACTCCACCGGTCGCACGGTCTATCACTTCCACACCCGCACCAAGACGGGGCGCTCGCCGCAGCTGCGCCGGGCCGCACCCTCGGCATGGGTGGAGATCTCGAGAGCGGATGCCGCCGCCCTCGGCATCCGTGAAGGGGACGTCGTCCGCGTCACCTCGCCGCGGGGCGAGATCATCGTGCCGGCCCGCGTGGGAGACGTGCGCGAGGGGTGCGTCTTCGCCCCCTTCCACTACGGCTACTGGGACGAGGGTCGAACCGGACCGGACGGTAGGCCCACCGCGGCGAACGAGCTCACCATGACGGAGTGGGATCCGGTGTCGAAGCAGCCGATCTTCAAAGTCGCCGCCGTCCGCGTCGAGAAGGTGGCCGACGGCGGCGAGCCGGCGCCTGCTCCGACGAACACCGCGTCGCGGCCGGTAGATCCCCATGACATCCCCGTGACGGCCGGCGGCCCCGCCGCCGAGGCAGACGAGGCGCTTCGGCCCGTCGAACCGCCGGACGCCGCCACGCGTAAGGAGCGATGATGAAGCTTCCCGTCTACCTCGGCCTGCTGCACGCCGGCGAGGGCGCCCTCGCGGAGTCGTTCCGCCGGCTCGCCGACGGCCACGGCGACGAGCCGGACGTGTACCACCTATGCCACACGCTCGCCCAGCAGTGCGACGAGCACGAGCGCGGGCTCAGCCCCGTCGTCGAGCGCTACGGGGAGCAGCCCGACGACGAGCCCGAGCGGTTCCACGCCGAGGCGATGAACGAGAGCCGCTCGGGTGCGCTCGGGCTGCTGCGCGACCTGCAGGACGTGCACACGCTCGTCGCCTTCGTCGACACGACGTGGATCGTCGTGAAGCAGGCGGCGCTGGCCCTGCGAGATGAGCAGCTGCTCGCGATCACGGACGAGTGCGAAGCCCAGACCAAGGTGCAGCAGGACTGGCTCGCGACTCGCATCAAGCAGGCCGCTCCGCAGGCCCTCCTGGTCGCGCGATGACTGCCCCGGGCGCGCGGTTGCGCGAGCGTCGAGCCGGTGCAGCCGGCTACGCCGCCGGACTCAGCCTCGTGGTGCTCGCCCTCGCCGGTGCGGTCGGGCTCACCCTGAAGCAGCCGTGGCTGTTCCCGAGCCTCGGCCCCACGGTCATGCTGTTCTTCGAGTCGCCCGAGAACGAGTCGTCGCGTCCCAGGAACGCGCTGGTCGGTCACGGAGTGGGACTGCTCACAGGCGCCGCCTGCTTCTACGCGTTCGGCCTGAATGGTCAGCCGCCCGCGCCGGTCGGCGGGCTCACCCTCGCGTACGTCGCAGCGGGCGCGCTGTCGGTGGCGATCACCACCCTCGTCCTGACGCTGCTGAAGACCCCTCACCCGCCCGCCGGAGCCACCACGCTCATCGTGAGCCTCGGCATCCTCACGCAAGCACCTGAGCTTCTCGCGATGGCGGCAGCCATCCTGCTCGTCACGCTCGCCGGCTGGGCACTCAACACGCTGCTGCTCGGGCGCGAGCACTGAGACTCCGGGCCGCTTGAACTTCTCGCCGTGCTCGCCGGGACGCCTGGATGTCCGGGGGTCTGGTTACCGTGGCCTGCGTGGCAGTTGGTGATGCGCTTGCGGGGCTGGATGCGGCACAGCTGGAGGCCGTCGAGCACGGCGACAGCCCGCTCGTGGTTGCGGCGGGTGCCGGCACCGGCAAGACGCGGGTGCTCACCGCACGGGTCGCTCGGCTGCTGGAGTCGGGAGTGCCGCCTGAGCGGATCCTGCTGCTGACGTTCACGCGGCGCGCGGCATCCGCGATGCTCTCTCGCGCAGCGGTGATGTGCGGCGACCCACAGGCTGCCCAGCGCATCGCGGGCGGCACGTTCCACGCCGTGGCGCACCGCATCGTCGCCGAGCACGCACAGCACCTGGGACTGCAGGACGTGACGGTCATCGATCCCGACGACGTGATCGACTTGATCGACCTGTTGCGCGCCGAGCACGGTCTGGACGGCACCGAGGTGCGGCTTCCCACCACGCGCACCATCGCCGACATCGCCTCTCGTGCGATCAATACCGGGACCCCGGCACGCGCCGTCATCGAGGAGCAGTTCCCCTGGGTGCTGGAGCATGCCGACGCCGTTACCGCACTGTTGCGCCACTACCGAGACCGCAAGCGCGAGCGCGGCCTGCTCGACCTGGATGATCTGCTGATCGCCTGGCGGGCGCTGGTCGCTGACCCCGATGTCGGAGCGCGGCTTCGCGCGCGCTGGGACTGGGTGCTGGTCGACGAGTATCAAGACGTCAACCAGCTCCAGGTCGACATCGTGCGCGGGCTCAGCCCCGACGGTCGCGGGCTGACCGTCGTCGGCGACGACGCACAGGCGATCTACGCGTTCCGAGGGGCGAGCGCCGGGCACCTCCTCGATCTCGTCGAGGCATACCCCGACGCCACGCTCGTGCGCCTGGAACGCAACTTCCGTTCCACACAGCCGATCCTCGACCTCGCGAACGAGGTGCGCCCGGGCGAGCTGAAACTGCGGCTGGTCGCCGACCGTCCCCAGCAGGGCGGCCGGCCGACGCTGGTCACCTGCCGCAATGCCGACGACGAGGCTCGCACGATCGCCGACCGCATCCTGGCCGCACACGTCGATGGCACGCCGCTGCGTTCGCAGGCCGTGCTGATGCGGACCGGATCCCACAGCGCGCAGCTGGAGGTCGAGCTTAAGGTGCGGGGGATCCCGTTCCACAAGTTCGGCGGCATCGGATACCTGGAGACGTCGCATGTGCGGGACCTGCTGGCCAGCTTCCGGGTCGTGCTCAACCCTGCGGACGAGGTGTCGTGGTACCGCCTGCTCACCCGGCACCGCGCGATCGGCAAGGCCAGCGCGCGCACGCTCGCCGCGATGCTCGCGGACGGGGGTGCCGACCGCGCCGCCGACGCGGTCGCGGCGGCACCGGCGAAGGCGCGGACCGGGCTCGCGTCGACCCTGTCGCTGCTCGGTGCCGTCGACGACACGACCGCCGTGCCGGAGCTGGTGGAGGCATGCCGGGGCGCGGTGGAACCGCTGCTGCGCGCGCACTACCCGGATTGGAATCGTCGGGTCACCGAAGTCGATGGCATCGCACAGGCCGCGGCAGCGCAGAGCGAT
>JBQCJQ010000258.1:0-2241 GCA_051952615.1 Humibacter sp. | reverse complement strand
TACCCCAGCGCGGCCTACGGACAAATCGAGCGCCACCTCGGCGCGGCGGGCCGTCTGCGGGTCACTCACTGAGCCGAAGAGCCGCCGCGAGACGTGCGACGTAGGGGTGGGTCGGATCGCTGAAGACGTCCTGCATCGTGCCGTACCCGACGAGGGAACCGGACTGCAGAACGGCGACCGTGGCGGTCGCGTTGCGCAGCACCCGGGCGTCGTGACTGACGATCACCGCGGCGAAATCGTTGAGGCCGTGCAACTGAGCGAGCAGGTCGACGACG
Organism: Humibacter sp.; assembly: GCA_051952615.1. GTDB lineage: Bacteria > Actinomycetota > Actinomycetes > Actinomycetales > Microbacteriaceae > Humibacter. Next base: position 1,966 of record JBQCJQ010000258.1, on the reverse strand, counting down.
GAATCGCGCACGGTGACGTCGATGCCCGCCGTCGGCTCGTCGGCCACGAGCAGAGCCGGATCGAGAACGAGCGCCTGAGCGATGGCGACGCGCTGCCGCTGGCCTCCGCTGAGCTCGTACGGGTACTTGTCGAGCACGCCGAGCGGAAGGTGTACGGCGTCGAGCATGGACGCCGTGCGCACGCCGGCCTCTCGACGGCTGAAGTGCTTGTCGCGATCGAAGATCGGACGTGCGACCAGTTCTGCGACGGTGGCCGTTCGATCGAGTCGTGCGCCGGCATCCTGCCTCAGGTATCCGACGTGGAACGTGAGACGGTCGCGCTCACGCCCTTTGAGCCGCCGGATCGAGTAGCCCATCACCGTGGCGTCCCCGCCGGTGATGCGGGGCGCTGCACCGGAGTCGCTCGCCGAGTTGGCGGAGATGATGCGCGCGAGCGTGCTCTTGCCCGACCCGCTCTCGCCGAGGATGCCGAGCACCTCCCCCGGCTTCACCCGAAGGCTGATGCCGCGCAGAGCGACACAGCCGGCGGATGCACCGTGCGGCGGATACTCCGCAGAAAGGTCGCTGAGCACGATCGGGTCGTTGAACTTCTGTGCTGTCATGGTGTGACTCCGACGTGCATGACGGACAGCCTATTCTGCCCTCACTCGCCCCGGAGGCGGGCGCGCTGCTGATCGATCTCGAGCAGTTCGCGCTGAATGGCCGAGTATCCGTCACGGTCGCTGGGATCGGCCCGCTGAAGCCGCCCGAGGGCGGTGGCCTTGCGTCGAAGCAGCTCGCGGTCGAGCAACGACGCGACCACGGACGCCGCGAAGGCCATCGCTCCGGCCTCGTCGCGCGCGGGGATCGGCGCGACACTCAGCTGCCGGACCAGGTCGGCGAACGGAGGCGGTACGTCGTTCGCGATGCGCTCGGCCCAGCCGGCTTGCCCGTACCTGTCGAGGTTCGCCGCGACGGCATCGCGCACGACGGCGAGCGACGGATTGGAGAAGGATGCCTGCGACAGCGCGCCCGCACGCTCCGCCGGCACGTGCTGCGGGTACTGCAGCACTGCCATGAGCGCGTCGCGCTCGAGCCTGGTCGCCGGGTCGGAGCCGATGCTCGCCAACGATGCCGCGGGCTCGACCCTCGGTGCGGCGTCGCCCTCGTCCGGCCCGCGGTTCTCGGCGGCCCTGCGGTCGTCCTGGGCCGCAGGGCGACCTGCGCGACCGTTCTGCGCCTGCCCGCTCTGCGCGTGCCGTGCGGCCTGCTGCACAGCGCTCTGCACCTCGGACAGCTCCGACCCGAGCATCCGCGCAAGCTGCCGCGTATAGCCGGGACGCAGCGCAGGGTCGCGAATTCCGGCGACGATCGGCGCGCACTCGCGCAACGCGGCGACGCGCCCCTCCACGGTCTCGAGGTCGTACTTGCCGAGGGCCTGCCTGATGACGAACTCGAACATGGGGCGCTTCGTGTCGATCATCCGTTGCACGGCCGCGTCGCCCTGCGCGAGCCGCAGATCGCACGGGTCGAGCCCTTCCGGACCGGTTGCGACATAGGTCTGCGCAGCGAACCGCTGCTCCTCGCCGAACGCGCGCAGCGCCGCCTTCTGGCCGGCGTCGTCCGGGTCGAACGTGAACACCACCTCGCCGATGCCGCTGTCGTCGCCGAGCACCCGGCGCAGCACCTTGATGTGGTCGACGCCGAACGAGGTGCCGCAGGTCGCCACGGCCGTGCCGACGCCGGCGAGGTGGCAGGCCATCACATCGGTGTAGCCCTCGACGACGACGACGCGATGCGAGCGGGAGATCTCCCGCTTCGCGAGGTCGAGGCCGTAGAGCACCTGGGCCTTGTGGTAGATGGGCGTCTCAGGGGTGTTCAGGTACTTCGGGCCCTTGTCGTCGTCGAACAGGCGCCGCGCACCGAAGCCGACCGTCTGGCCCGTCACGTCACGGATGGGCCAGATCACCCTGCCACGGAAGCGGTC
>JBQCJQ010000257.1:0-4801 GCA_051952615.1 Humibacter sp. | reverse complement strand
ATCCTCCGATGCCGCCGACGGAGAAGAACCGGTTGAGGACGGAGAAGATGATGATCGGCGGGAGCATCATGATCACGGCGACGGCCATGACCAGTCCCCAGTTGGTCTGGTTCTGTTGGAAGAACGTGTTCAGGCCGATGGGGAGGGTGTAGTTCTGGTCCGACCGCAGGAACACGACGGCGACGAGATAGTCGTTCCAGGCGAGGAGGAAGGAGAAGATCGCGGTGGACAGGACGCCTGGGAGCGAGTTCCTGAGCACGACTCGGGTGAAGGAGCCGAACACGCTGCAGCCGTCGATCCAGGCGGCTTCTTCCAGGGTGATCGGAATCGAGTCGAAGTACGCGGCCATCATCCAGCACGCCACCGACATGGTGGAGCCGGTGTAGATGATCATGATGCCCAAAAGGTTGTCGACCAGCCCGATCTTCGCGAACAGGAAGAACAGGGGGATCACGGCGGTGACCACGGGCAGGGACTGCACGATGAACAGCAGCAGCGAGTATCCGGAGACCAGTTTGTTGCGGCCTCGGGAGAGGACGTAGCCGGCCGGGGCTGCCACGACGACTGCCGCGACAACGGTGACCGCGGCGACGGCGAGGCTGTTGGTGAGCCAGGTGCCGACGGAGGTCTGGGTGAAGACGGCGCCGTAGTTCTCGATCGTCAGCCCTGTGCTGGTGGATCCGAGCGAGGGAGTCAGGGACAGGATCACCACGGCGATGATCGGCACCAGCACGACGGCGGTGATCACGAAGATCGCCAGCAGGCGCCACCACTTGCCGCGTTCCCCGATCTCGCCCAGGGTGCGGCGCTTCGGGCCGACGACACCGACTTCGAGCTGCCCGATGATGTCGACGGCGGTGTCGGTGTGAGTTGGGGTGCTCATTCGATGTTCACCTTCCTGATCTGGCGGTAGAGGATCACCGAGATGATCACGAGGACGATGGTCATCAGGAACGCGATCGCGACACCTGGACCGACCTGGTAGTTCTGGAACACCGTCTGGTACGCCAACACGACCAGCGACTGGGTCGCGTTGACCGGGCCACCACCGGTGAGGAGGAAGATCGTCGGGAAGTCGTTGACGCAGAAGATCGTCATCAGGATCCACGACACATACGTGGTGCGGGAGATCATCGGCAACGTGATCTGCGTGAACGTCTGCCAGGTGCCGGCCCCGTCGACCTTCGACGCCTCATACACGTTGGTGTCCACCGACGCCAACGCCGAGGACATCATCATCATCATGAACGGGAAGCTGATCCACACCTTGAACACGCACACCGTGATCTGCGCCAGCGTCGGATCGGCCAGGAACAACACGTTCCCGAACCCGAGAGCCTGAGCAAGGAGGGGGAGCGGGGACTGCGGTGTGGCGACCAGCCAGTTCCACGACGTGGCCGACACCACTGTCGGAACCACCCAGGGAAGAAGGAGCAGCACCTTCCAGAACCCGCCGAGCGGGATCCTGGTGCGAAGCAGCAAAGCCAACCCCAGACCGACAGCCCAGGACCCGAACACACCCACCACGGTGAACACCAGGGTGAACCATGCCGCATGCCAGAACGCGGGCTGCTGCACCACGTTGATGTAGTTCTGGAACCCGACGAACGCGCCGGCATCGATCAGGTCCCCGTTGCGCAACGACTGCCACCCGGCGTAGATCACCGGATACAGGTTCAGCAACAACAAGAACAACAGCGATGGCAACACCAACAACAAGAACGTCCAGGTGTACGACATCGCACGGCGACGCTTGCCCTTACTAGGCGAACGACCCGACCCCGCGACGCCCACACCCTGACGCGCCCGCTTCAAACCAGACACGGACTCCGTGGACATTCAGCTACTCCCTCGACAGCTAACAAAACAACACTGCGAAAACCAGAAAGGCGGGTGAGCCCGACACCACATGAACCGGACCCACCCGCCTCACCAGCCTTACTTCATCAACGGCTCGATCTGGTTCTGCAACTGCGTCAACGCAGTCTTTGCATCCGTCTTACCACCAAGGATCGACTGCGAGAAGGTCGTCATCGGCTGGGTGCCGTCAACCGTGTTCGCAATGTTGTAGAACAGGCCCTTTCCACCGGGCGCAGCCCACGTGCCGTAGATCGGAATCCAGTCGGCGATGATCTTCACCGTCACCGGGTCGGCCTTCAGCTGGGAGGTGTTGGCGATCGACTTGAGCGGCGGCAGACCGATGCCGGTCTGCTTGGTCCACAGCGGAGCCATGTTCTTGTAGTAATAGGTGAGGAACGCCTCGGAGCCCTTCTGGCTCGGGGTGTTCTTGTACATCATGATGTTGTTCGGGAAGTACAGACCACCCTTCGTGCCGTGCGGGCCCGTGAGCGGGTCGCCGACCACCATGTCGGAGGCGACGTCGCCGACGCTGGCGATGAGGCCCGCGCCGTCCCAGCCGAAGCCGAACTTCTTCGCCTTCCACTGCGACTGCACGTTAGCGCTCGTGTAGGTCGCCGCCGCCGGGTCGGAGTACCCGTTCTTGACGAGCTCGAGCACGTACTCCATCGCCTCGACGTTCTTGTCCGTGACGCACTCCGGCTCCTTGTTCGCGTTGAACAGGCCTCCACCGTTGTTGATCATGAACGCAGTGAGGATGTGGCTGCCGGTGAAGTTGCCGGCACCCGCGCCGAGGCCGAAGCCGTACACACCGATCTTCTTGAGAGCGGCGCAGACGTTCTTGTACTCGTCCCACGTGGTCGGCGGCTGCACGCCGGCCTGCTGCATCAGGGCCTTGTTGTACCAGGAGCAGCGGACGTCGAGGTTGTACGGCACCGCCGCGTAACCCTGGTCCGTCTTCATGGCGTCGAGCAGGCCAGGAAGGAAGTCGTCGTAGAGGCTGCCGCTCTTCCAAGAGTTGAGCAGGTCATCCGCGTACGCGATCTTGTTCTGGTGGGCGAACTGGAACGCCTGCGTTCCACCGCCCGAGCTGACTGCGGGGCCGGTGTTAGAGGCGACCGCGGAGGAGAACGTCTGGGTGAAGTTCGCCCACTGGATCTCCTGGTACGTCGCCTTGGGCAGGCCGCTCGCGGGCTTGTAGGCCAGCGTGATCTGCTTGTCGAGCGGGTTGAAGGCTGTACCGCCCCACGGCATGTTCCAGAACTTCAGCGGTGAGCTGCTGCCGCCGCCTCCGCCGGAGCCGCCGGAGCAGGCCGCCAAGAGAGTCGTCGCAGCGACGCCTCCCGCGAGGCCGAGAAAGCCTCGTCGGGTGAAGGCTGCGCCTGTGGATTCCGATGCCATTATCAGATCCTTTCGCCCGGTCCGCACGGGTGTGCCGACCGGAGATTCTTCGTCGAATGTCAGGTGTTGGTGCTTCGATCGTGGCCACGCCTTCCACGGCCGTGCTGTTATCTTTCAGTCTTTTGTTGGGCGTGTCAACATTTTCGAGGCCCTGTCCACGCGTGTCACCACGAACTGAGATCAAGATGTGATGAAAGTGTGGGAGCGCTCTCACGGACACGCTATACGACAAAAACTCGCGTAACCAAACCCGTTACCGAGCCGTTGCAGTGGAGCCTCTCACGACCAGCTCGGTGGACAGCTCCTCGCGGGCGGACCCCGCAGGAGTGCCGGCTCTCACCCGCAGGAGCATGCGCATCGCGGCCGCCGCCATCTCCTCGATGGGCTGTCGGACAGTGGTCATGGCGGGCGTGATCCAGGACGACTCCGGCAGGTCGTCGAACCCGATCACGCTCAGATCGCTCGGTATCGAGACCCCCAGTGAACGAGCCGCCCGATAGACGCCGAGGGCCATCTCGTCCGAGCACGTGAAGATCGCCGTTGGGGGTGTGCTCGTCGCGAGCATCCGTTCCGCGATGGATGCCGCGCCGTCACGACTCCAGGCCGCGTGGGCCACCCGGCTCTCCGGCAGTTCGATGCCGGACTGCTCGAGGCCGGCTCGGAAGCCGTCGACGCGTGCTCGGCCGTAGCGGTAGTCGCCCTCGCCGGCGATCAGCCCGATGCGTCGGTGGCCGAGCGCCGCGAGGTGCGCGGCCGCCGCGTAGCCGCCAGCCCAGTCGGTCGTGCCGATGCTCGGCACACCTGCGGCCGAGTCCGCGGAGGGGTCAAGAAGCACGAGGGGGATGCCGGCGGCGTCGAGCGTCTGCAGCTGGGCGCTCGTCGGGGTCAGCAGCGCAAGCGCGGCGCCCCTCGAGCGGCGCGCCAGCAGACGCGCAACCCAGTCCGCTCCGGCATCCTGCCCAGGGCGCGAGACGGTGACGACGAGATCGAGCCCGGCTGCCGCCGCTGCGCTCTCGGCTCCGCTCATGACCAGGTTGGCCCACGAGCCCCGCACGGTGCTGATGACGAGGTCGACGAGTCCGCCCGTCTCGCGTTCGCGTGGCCGGCCCGCGCGTGGGCGTCTGTGGTAGCCGGTCTGCTCCACGAGGCGCATGACGCGTTCGCGCGTCGCGACAGAGACGTCGGAGCGGCCGTTGAGCACCTTCGACACCGTCGGCACGGTCGTTCCCGCGAGGCCGGCGAGCTGAGCCATGGTGACGCGACCGCCTCGCTCGACGCCGCTCCCGCGCGCATCGGAGGGTGCGATTCCAGCCGGATCGCTCATGACGGCATCCTAACGACAAGTTGCGCAACTTACGAGCGGCTCTATCGCCTTGATTGCCGTCAGCTTTGGTGCGAAGATCGAGGAAGCCGCGCCCTGCGGTCTCTTCAATTTGCGCAACAAGGAGGTCGCGATGGCCGAAACGGCGCCGCAATTGCGGGTCGGCATGGTGGGGTACGCGTTCATGGGCGCTGTGCACTCCCACGCGTGGCGAACCGCACA
>JBQCJQ010000256.1:0-11000 GCA_051952615.1 Humibacter sp. | reverse complement strand
ACCGCCTGCCTGCATCCCCGGCAGGTCGAGGTCGTGCGTGACGCCTACCGGCCGAGCGAGGGCGCGGTCGTGTGGGCGACGCGCGTGGTGGAGGCTGCGGCGCAGGCATCCGGTGCCTTCCGCCTGGAGGGCCGCATGGTCGACGAGCCGCTCATCGCCCAGGCCGAAGCCGTGCTCCGGCGCGCGCGCTCAGTCGGTCCCGTCGGCAGCTGACCGCTTCGCGCGGTCCCTCTTCGATCGTGTCGATCCGCCGCTCCCGGTAGCGTTGCAGCATGCCCCGCACCCTCCGTCGACCGCTGTGGCGCTGGGAACCGGGTCCCTACCTGCTCGTGCTCATCCTGATCGTGATCACGAGCGCGATCCGGCCCGAGCTGTTCCCCGTCGCGTACTGGATCTTCTTCTCGATCACGGTCGTCGCCATCGCGGGACTCGTGGTCCTCATGGTCGTTTCGTTCAGCCGACGGTCGCGCAATCCCGATTCGGCCGGCATCCTGCGCTCGTTCGAGGGCATCGAGCTCGTACCGGTTACGAAGACGGATGACCCTCCGACACCGGTGCTGATCATGAAGCGCCACCAGCAGGCGATCGACGCTGCGTTGTCGTGGACGGGGACCGTGACGCACGCCGTGCTCGTGCCGGATGCCACACGCTGGCTCGGACGCCGCATCCGCATCGCCGTGCACCTGGTCGCCGAGGAACGTCCCTACCACGTCGGCTTCCTTCCCGATCTCTCCACCGAGAGGTACAACGCGGCGTTGAAGGCCGCGTCGGGTTCCGGCCGGTACGCGCTCGTGTCCGCCAGAGTCACGGGGGAGGCCGGGCGCCGCAAGGTCGACCTCTTCCTCGGCGGCCTCGCCGAATGGATGACCGAGCAGTCCGCATAGCGTCGGTCCAGCGAGTCGACAGCATCCGTCCAGACGTCTCCGCGAGGATGGACCAATGTTCCGGCGGCATCCCTTTCTGAGCGTTGTCACGCTCGCCTACCTGGGTGTCGTCGGGTGGGTGACTCTCGGCCCGCAGCCCGACTTCGGCGGCAAGAACTCCGTCGTGATGCGCGTGCTCGACATTCTCTGGGAGCACACCGCGACCGCCTGGGTCACCTACGACGGTGTCGAGTTCACGGCGAACATCATGATGTTCCTGCCGATCGGGCTCTTCTTCCTGCTGCTGTTCGGCCGGGGGCGCTGGTGGCTCGCCATCGGCATTCCGTTCCTCATGACGTTGGGCATCGAGACGGCGCAGATCTGGATCCCGGGACGTGTCTCCGATATCCGAGACGTCATCTCCAACACGACCGGCGCGATCATCGGCGTGCTCATCGGCCTGATGATCACCGCTCCTCGTGCCAGGCGCGATCGGGCCGCTGCCGCCGCGGCAGCCGCCGCACCGCGCTCCTAAAGCGCTGCTCCGCGGCGGAAACTACCCGCTCTGCTAGGATCATCACGGTTCGATAACCACACGAAACTCGCCATGCAGGCTGCAGGCTGCTGGTCCTCGGTGGTGAAATCCCAGTCGTTTGCCTCGCATGGTGCGAGTTCTGAATGCGGGTGGTGTTTTTCTACTGGTGGCCAGCGAAGAGCCCCTCGGCTCGGTTATGCCTGTTCTCCTGCGCGTGAAGGCGAGCGCGCCACGTCCACACGGGACGGCGCACGAACAAAAGGAGAAGAGACCTCAATGGAAGGTCCTGAAATCAAATTCGCCGAGGCCGTACTCGACAACGGCCGTTTCGGCACCCGCACGGTCCGGTTCGAGACCGGTCGTCTGGCGCAGCAGGCACAGGGTGCCGTCGCCGCCTACCTCGACGAAGAGACCATGCTGCTCTCCGCGACGAGCGCGAGCAAGCACCCGAAAGACAACTTCGACTTCTTCCCGCTGACCGTCGACGTCGAGGAGCGGTCCTACGCGGCCGGCAAGATCCCCGGTTCGTTCTTCCGTCGCGAGGGTCGTCCGTCGACGGAGGCCATCCTGGTCTGCCGTCTCATCGACCGTCCGCTGCGTCCCTCGTTCGTCGAGGGCCTTCGCAACGAGGTTCAGATCGTCGTGACGGTGCTGAGCATCGCACCCGACGAGTTCTACGACGCGCTCGCCATCAACGCGGCATCCGCCTCGACGCAGATCTCCGGTCTGCCGTTCTCCGGCCCGATCGCCGGTGTGCGTCTCGCGTTCATCCCCGGTCTCGGCGAGCACCCCGACCAGTGGGTCGCCTTCCCCAAGGCATCGCAGCTGGAGCACGCCGTGTTCGACCTCATGGTCGCCGGCCGCGTTCTGACCAACGAAGACGGCTCCGAGGGTGACGTCGCGATCATGATGGTCGAGGCCGAGGCGACAGAAGGCAGCTGGAACCTCATCCAGGCCGGCGCCACCAAGCCGAGCGAAGACATCGTCGCCCAGGGCCTCGAAGCCGCCAAGCCGTTCATCCGTCAGCTCGTCGGCGCTCAGAACGTGCTCGCAGAGCAGTCCGCCAAGGCGATCGCCGACTACCCGGTGTTCCTGCCCTACTCGCAGGTGACCTACGACAACGTCGCGGGCCTCGCCTACGACGAGCTGGTGAACGTGTACCAGATCGCCGACAAGATCGAGCGCCAGAACGCGGATGACGCCCTCAAGGAGCGCGTCAAGATCGCCATCGCCGAGAAGGTCGAGGCCGGACACCTGCCTGCCGAGACCCTCGAGCAGTTCTCCGCCGCCTACAAGTCGGTCTCGAAGGTCGTCATGCGCGGTCGCGTGCTGCGCGAGGGCATCCGCATCGATGGTCGTGGTCTTGCCGACATCCGTCCGCTCGACGCCGAGGTGCAGGTCATCCCGCGCGTGCACGGCTCCGCCATCTTCCAGCGCGGCGAGACCCAGATCCTGGGCGTCACCACGCTGAACATGCTCAAGATGGAGCAGCAGATCGACTCGCTGTCGCCTGTGACGCGCAAGCGCTACATGCACCACTACAACTTCCCGCCCTACTCGACCGGTGAGACCGGCCGCGTCGGCAGCCCGAAGCGTCGCGAGATCGGCCACGGCTTCCTAGCCGAGCGCGCTCTCGTGCCTGTGCTGCCGAGCCGCGAGGAGTTCCCGTACGCGATCCGTCAGGTCTCGGAGGCGCTCGGCTCCAACGGCTCGACCTCGATGGGCTCCGTCTGCGCGTCGACCCTGTCGCTGCTGAACGCGGGCGTGCCCCTGCGCGCTCCGGTCGCCGGCATCGCGATGGGCCTGATCTCCGACAACGTGGACGGCGAGACGCGTTACGCGGCGCTCACCGACATCCTCGGTGCCGAAGACGCCCTCGGCGACATGGACTTCAAGGTCGCGGGCACGAGCGAGTTCGTCACCGCCATCCAGCTCGACACCAAGCTCGACGGCATCCCGTCGTCCGTGCTGGCCGGCGCGCTGCAGCAGGCGAAGGATGCCCGCACCACGATCCTCTCGGTGCTGAACGCCGCGATCGACAGCCCGGACGAGATGGCGCCGACGGCTCCTCGCGTGATCAGCGTGCAGATCCCCGTCGACAAGATCGGCGAGCTGATCGGCCCGAAGGGCAAGACGATCAACGCGATCCAGGACGAGACCGGCGCCGACATCTCCATCGAGGAAGACGGCACCGTATACATCGGCGCCGTCGACGGCCCGAGCGCCGAGGCCGCGCGCGCGCAGGTCAACGCGATCGCGAACCCGACCAACCCCGAGGTGGGCGACCAGTTCCTCGGAACGGTCGTGAAGATCGCGACGTTCGGTGCGTTCGTCTCGCTGCTCCCGGGCCGCGACGGTCTGCTGCACATCTCCGAGGTGCGCAAGCTCGCAGGCGGCAAGAGGGTGGAGAACGTCGAAGACGTGCTCTCCGTCGGTCAGAAGATCCTGGTCGAGATCACCAAGGTTGACGACCGCGGCAAGCTGTCGCTGCAGCCGGTGATCGCCGAGGCGGCCGACACGGAGGGTCGCGACGCGGCTTCCGAGGGACCGGCAGAGCCGGCCGAGGGCGCGACCGAAGCGGTCGACGCCTGATCCGATCCAACGAATAACGACGACGCCCGCCACGACTTCGGTCGCGGCGGGCGTCGTCGTTTCGGTGTCGCGTTCGCGTGCGTCATCGCGCCCCGACCCCCGTATGCGGCGCACCTGCACCCCGTTCGCGGGGTGAGATTCGAGGGGTATTCAAAGATTTGGTAACGGTTCAATCGTTTCGACCGGGTCGTGTCGGGGGTGTCGATTACGCTCGCAGCAACAGGTGTGACGCGGCATCCCGTGACACACCGGCTCGGGGGGCTGAGGAGCTGGAGGGGACATGGCGCAGCCGTATCCTGTGCGAGCACAGGAACACGTGAACGGTGGCGTGACGGGGATCGGCCCGGTATTCGACGCGCCGACGGTGACGGCGGACTACGACGGCACCGCGACGGCACCGCTGTCGATCGTCGCGCCGCGGCGTCTGGGCGAGACCGACCTCGCCGTCTACCCGCTCGCCCTCGGCACAGCCTCCCTCGCGATGGCCGCCGACGTCGATGCCGCGCAAGCCGTGCTCGACCGCTACGTGCACCTCGGCGGCAATCTCATCGTCACCTCTGACGCACACGTCCGCGGCCTCGGCAACGCCATCGTCGGCGGGTGGATGCACCGGCGCAGCATCCGTGGCAGCGCGGTCATCGATCTGCGGGTCGGACACGGTGAGGAGAGCCCCGGGCTCGGCCAGGTGAACGTGGTGCGTGCCGTCGAATCCGGCCTGAGGCGGCTGGGGACCGATCACGTCGACATCCTGACGCTCGAGGGTCCTGACGCATCGGTCGCGCTCTCCGACACCCTCGCCACCGTGGAGTGGCTGATCGACACCGGCAAGGTACGCTACGTGGCGTTCTCGGGGTTCTCCGCCGAGAGCCTCATGGAGGCCCGTGTGCTCTCGTCCTCCGGACTCCCGAAGGTCGCGGCGATCGAGGTTCCGTACAGCCTCATGAACCGTGGCAGCTTCGAAGGCGACCTTCGGATCGTGTCGGCGGCGCAGTCGCTCGGTGTGCTTCCCGTTCGCCCGCTCGCGCACGGCTACCTTGCAGGCGCCTATCGCTCGAGGTCAGACCTCGATGCGACCGCGCGGGGCGCCGGAGTCGCCTCGTACATGGGCAGGCGCGGGCATCGGGTGCTCCAAGTGCTCGATCGCATCGCGGCAGAGCACGAGTGCGGAATGGCGACGATCGCCATCGCATGGCTGCTCGCCAAGCGCGGAGTCGTCGCGCCGGTCGTCAACGTCGCCTCTGCGGTGCAGGTGGATGACCTGATGGCGGCCTGCAGCGTGAGCCTCGGCCGTAGCGACATGCTCGAACTCGATCGCGTCTCCGAGTAGCGCCGACGATCCCCGCATCGGCTCTGTCGGGTCTGGGCAGAAGCGGCGGGTCAGGGCAGAAGACGCTCGAGGGTGCGGTGCAGGGCTGCACCCGACACGGCAGGCTCCGTCACGGGTGCGCCGCCGAATGCGCCGTCCCTGGCAAGCAGTAGATCGTCGGCGGCATCGTCGGGCGCTGAAGCTCCCGCCTCACCGAAGAGCTCGATGAGGGTCGACCGCAACCAGGTGCGCCATGCCGTGACGGCGGGGCCGACCGGGCCGCTCTCGTCGAGCTGAGAGGTCTTCGCGTCGATGAACGGGCATCCCCGATAGCCGTCGCGCTGCGACTCCGTCGCGAACCCGTCGACGATCGCTCGCAGCACTGCGGCAGGATCCTTCAGACGCTCCCTGTCGGCCGCGACTCTCTCGCGAGCGACCGTGTCGCGCCCGGTGACGAACGCGGCGATCAGCAGGTCCTTCGAGCGATAGTGCTTGTAGAACGTCGCCTTCGTGACGTGCGACTGCGCGATGATGCGGTCGACGCCCACGTTGTGGACGCCTTCGTCGTAGAAGAGCCGGTTCGCGGTCTCGAGGATCTTCACCTTCGCCGGCGCCGGCGGGCGGGTGACAGGCGCGCTCTGGTCCGTCATGCAGTACTCCTCGACTCGGGTGGGATTGAGTGCTCCACGACGAGTTCCGTCGGAGATCGTTTGTCAGTATAGAGGGGTAGACAGTACAGTTTGTCCTCAAGAATGCGGACGGATGCCGCGGCGTGTCCCTTCGAGTCGTCATGGGTCGTTCAGTGTCACGATCGGTTCGACGGCGAACGTAAACGGCCGTCCCACTTTCCTGACGCACGGTAAGCTGATGGGGATGAACGGCGCCGTTGACCTCCCACTCGACCGCGCCGATTTGACGTTCGCGGCTTCCGGCGATGCTCTGGTCTCGCGGTCCGTGCTGCCGAGCGGCGTGCGGGTGCTGACGGAACGCGTTCCCGGTGTGCGAAGCGCGACCATCGGGTTCTGGTTCGGCGTCGGGTCCCGCGACGAGACGGGGTCTGCTCCCGGTATCGCCGGTCACGCCGCAAGCTTCGGTTCGACGCACTTCCTCGAGCACTTGCTGTTCAAGGGCACGCCGAAGCGCACCGCGTTCGACATCGCGATCTCGTTCGACGCCGTCGGAGGAGAGCACAACGCCCTGACGGCCAAGGAGCAGACCTGCTATTACGCCAAGGTGCAGGACCGTGACCTGACCATGGCCACCGAGGTGCTGTCAGACATGGTGACCTCGTCGTTGCTCGACTCGACCGACTTCGAGAACGAACGGGGTGTCATCCTCGAGGAACTCGCAATGGCAGAGGACGACCCTGCCGATGCGGCGAACGAACGGTTCTTCGCGGGCGTGCTCGGCGGGCATCCGATCGCCCGCCCGATCGGCGGCAGCCCGAAGACCATCAACGCGGCAGAGCGTGACGCCGTGTGGCAGCACTACCGGGCGAACTACAGACCGCAAGACCTGGTCGTCGCGGCAGCGGGAGCAGTCGATCACGCGAGACTGGTCGCTGACGTCGAGCGCTCACTCGCGGCGGGCGGATGGCCCATGGCCGAAAGTGGTGCTCCCGGCGCACGCCGCAGCTCCGTCGAGGCCGAGTTGCACGACACCACCCCGCTCGTCACCGTTCGTCGGCCGATCGAGCAGGCGCATCTGCTGATCGGCGCACGCGGACTGCGCGCCACCGACGACGCGCGCACCACGATGGGTGTGCTGAACGCCGTGCTCGGCGGAGGGATGTCGAGCCGGTTGTTCCAGGAGGTGCGCGAGAAGCGCGGCCTCGCCTACTCGGTCTACTCGTTCGCCGCCGGCTACTCCGACACGGGCGTGTTCGGCATGTACGGCGCCTGCTCGCCGCAGAAGGCCCGATCGGTGGCCGACATCATGATCGAGGAGCTGCGCAGGCTGGCGTCGGACGGCATCACGCACGACGAGCTCGCCCGTGCCGTCGGCCAGCTCTCGGGAGGTTCCGCGCTCGCCCTTGAGGACTCGGACACCAGGATGACCCGCCTCGGTCGATCCGAGCTCGGAACGGGGGAGTTCGCCGACCTCGACGAGACGTTGCGTCGCCTCGCGCTCGTGACGGCCGACGACGTCCGCGACCTCGCGGCCGATCTCGCCTCACGCCCCATGACCATCGCTGCGGTCGGAGCCGTCGATGACGACGTGTTCTCCGGCCTGTTGTGACCGCACACTATCCGAAGGAAATCGCTCCTCTTGCCCCACTACCTCTACCTCGTTCGCCACGGGGAGCAGCAGGATGCCGAGCACGGCATGCCCGACGGCCCCCTCTCACCGCGCGGCAAGCGCCAGGCCACGCTGATCGCTGAGCGACTCGGCGGCGTGCCGTTCACGTCCGCCTATCACTCGCCGCTGCGGCGTGCGGAGGAGACGGCGAAGATCATGGCGGAACGGCTGCCCGCGCTGAACCCGCAGCCGTCCAGCCTGCTGTTCGACTGCATCCCGTCCGGGCCGACGCCCGACATGCCCAAGGCCTTCGACTCCTTCTACGGCGGCATCACCGACGCCGAGATCGAGGCGGGCAGCGCACAGATGGCGGATGCCGTCAGCGAGTTCCTCACCCCGGCCCGCGGCGACCGCCACGATCTGCTCATCACGCACAACTTCGTGATCGGATGGTTCGTCCGCCACGTCTTCGACGCGCCGGACTGGCGATGGATGGGCCTGAATCAGGCGAACTGCGGACTCACGATCATCCGGGTCCGCTCGGCGAAGCCCCCCGTGCTGGTCGTGCACAACGACCTCGGACACCTGCCGGTCGAGCTCCGCACCGGGATGCCCGAAATCCAGCCGGTGTAGCACCGCCGCGTATCCGCGGGGAGGAGTGCTAGTCGACTTCCTTCGCGTACCAGTGGGTGGCGTTCGGGTTGTCGTTGTACGGCTGGACGGAGAGGTAGCCGGACGTGCGGTACAGGCCTCCGGCCGCGGCGAGGCTCTCGTTCGTGTCGAGCACGAGCCGCCGTGCGCCCATCGCGATGGCGCGTCTCTCGAGTTCGGCCAGAAGGCCGCGACCAGCACCGTGACCGCGCGCGACGGGATCGATCCAGAGATGTTTCACCTCGAAGCGCACGACGGGGCCGCCTGCGGCGTCGACGTCGTCCTCGATTCTGCGCACCCCTCCGCATCCGATCGCCGTGCCGTCGAGCGAGGCGATCACGAAGTCCCCGCGACCGTCGACGAACTGGTTCGCATCCGGCAGCTTCACCTGATAGCTGCCCTGAGCGGAGGGGAAGGTCTGCTCGCGCTCGGTGAAATACCTGGTGAGCAGGCGCGCCGCGATCGGATCGTCGGTGCGCGAGCTTGAGAACGTGAGCATCACCCGCAAGTGTAGGGCGATCGGGGATTGCGGGACGTGCTCCTGCGTGCGGCAGAGCCGTCGAACAGGCCTCACGCCGCGTTGATATCGTGATGGGATGACCATTCGTGTGGCCGTCGTCGGTGCGACCGGCAAGCTGGGCAGCGTCGCCGTCGACCTCATCGAACGGGCCGACGATCTCGAGCTCGTCGCAGCACTGGGCTCGAAGAGCGACCTCGCCGACATGCTCGGAACAGACGATGCGCCGACCGACGTCGTGCTCGACGTCACCCTTCCCGCGGTGAGTCCGTCGATCGTCGAATACGCACTGGACGCCGGTCGCAACGTCGTCGTGGGAACCTCCGGCTGGTCGGCAGCGCGGCTCGCGCCCCTCGCCGCACGGTTGCGCGACGAGCCGGACCGCGGCGTGATCGTGGTGCCGAACTTCTCGCTCGGCTCGGCCCTCGGCACGGCCTTCGCGGTGGCCGCATCGAAGTACTTCGACTCCATCGAAATCGTCGAGGCCCACTCCGCGACCAAGGTCGACTCGCCGTCAGGCACCGCGGTGCGCACGGCCGAGCTGATCGCGGAGGCGCGCGACGAACGCGGACCCGTCGTGGCTCCCCACACGGACCAGCGCGCTCGGGGTCAGCAGGTGGCGGGCATCCCGGTGCACAGTCTGCGGCTCGCCGGCGTCGTCGCCCGCCAGTCCGTCACGCTCGGCGGACCGGGGGAGACTCTCACCATCACGCACGACACCACGGACTCGCGGTCGTATGCGGCCGGCATCCTGCACGCCCTCCGATCCGCCACCGAAGCACGCGGGCTCACGGTCGGTCTCGATCGTCTGCTGGGCCTGTGATGTCTCTGCGGCCCGACTGGCCCGTGTCATCGCTTTTCGCCGGGACAGGACGCTGATGCGGGGGCGCGTCGCGGCCATCGTGATGGCCGTGCTCCTCGTCGTGTACCTGGTGCTCGTGGTGCGCTACGGCGTGTTGCTGATCGCGAGCGGTAACGCGGTCGGCGTCGTGATGGCCATCGCGCTCTTCGTGCTCTCCGCCATCGCGGCATGGGCGCTTCTGCGCGAGCTGTGGTTCGGCGTGCAGACCGAGCGGCTCGTGCGCATACTCGAGGCGGAAGGCGGGCTCCCCGTCGACGACCTGCCGCACCGAGCGAGCGGTCGTCCGTTGCGCGACGCCGCAGACGCGGAGTTCCCTCAGTACAAAGCCGAGGTGGAAGCCGAGCCGCAGAGCTGGCGCGCGTGGTTCCGGCTCGGTCTCGCCTATGACGCCTCAGGCGACCGCCGTCGCGCCCGGCATGCGATGCGCGAGGCGATCCGCCTTCACGGCGTGGCTAAGCGAGTTCCGCCTCGATCGTGATCGGGATGCCCACCAGGGCCCTCGAGACCGGGCAGGTGCGCTTCGCCTCATCCGCGAGCCGCTGGAAGTCCGCTTCCTCGAGCCCCGGCACGGTCGCGTTGACGAGCAGGTGGCTGCCGGTGATGCCTTGCGCCGGGTCGAACGTGACGGCCGCGGTGACCTGAATGGTCTCCGGCGGGGTGCCGAATCCCTTCAGGATGTTCGAGAACGCCATCGCGAAGCACGCCGAGTGTGCTGCGCCCAGCAGTTCCTCCGGGTTCGTCACTCCGGTCTCGCCTTCCGAGCGAGCTCGCCAGTTGACGTTGAAATGGGCCGCGCCGGACGAGTCGAGGTTGAGTTCGCCCGATCCGCTGGTCAGGTCTCCCCGCCACTGGGTCGTCGCTTCACTCGTGATGGCCATGTCTCGCTCCTTCGTGTCGTGCCTGCCTGGGATCGTGTCGTCCGGACGGATGCCATCCGGATGCCGTTGCCGGAAGGCCACGACCTTTCCAGCCTAGGAGGGCGCCGCGCACGCTGAAAGGGCGAACCCGGAAAGGGTGGAAACGTCCAGCTACGCCGAAGGCTGTCAGCTCTGGGGCTGACCGCGCCGGATGACGCCGGCGCGCAGGAGAAGGAGGTAGATCTGGCATCCGAGGCAATAGCCGAACACCGCGTTGAGGAAGGCCGCGACGAACGCGAGCGCCGCGCCGACGACCGCCGCATACGGCACGCCGACCAGCTGCAGCACGACGGCGACCGCCGTGATCACGAAGCCGACGGCCTGCGCGAACGTGGGAGGTGCGGCGTCTTCGAGTTCTTCCGGCGGGCTCAGCCTCGGGCGCACGAGGCGCTTGTAGATGAGGCCCCACGGATGCCTGGCGATGCCCGCAGCCGCACCCCAGAGGAACAGCAGCGAGAGCGCGCCGAGCAGCACGGTGGCCGCCGTCGTCAGGCCGATCAGCCCGAGGAAGATGACCAC
>JBQCJQ010000255.1:0-2053 GCA_051952615.1 Humibacter sp. | reverse complement strand
TCGATCGGCACGCACCGGATGCCACGCTCGAGCACCGCAGAGACGGTGCCCTCGCGGTGCGACTCGGGCTGGCCGGAGTCAACTCTATCGGTGAGAAGCACGCCACGCGCATCGTCGAGGAGCGCGAGGCATACGGCCCGTATGCGAGCATGCAGGACCTTGCCCGACGGGTGGGCCTCACCGCCTCACAGTTGGAGGCGCTGTCGGCGGCCGGCGCGTTCGAGTCGCTCGGCATGACACGCAGGCAGTCATTGTGGGCCGCCGGGCCGGCGTCACGGGAGCGGAGAGACTACCTGCCGTCGACGGCCGTGGTCGTGCAGCCCCCGCTGTTGCCCGTGCTGTCGGCCGCAGACCAGGTGGTGTACGACCTGTGGGCGACGAACATCTCGCCTGGTGACCATCCGATGCGGCACATACGGTCCGCCCTCGCAGGGCGTGGCATCCGTCAATCCACAGATCTGCTCGAGGTGGAGACGGGAACCCGCGTCGAGGTGGCAGGAGTGGTCACCCACCGGCAGCGGCCGTCGACGGCCAGCGGCATCACGTTCATGAACATCGAGGACGAGACGGGGATGCTCAACGTGATCTGCAGCGTCGGCGTGTGGGCCCGCTACCGCAGGGTCGCGCGCGACTCGGCTGCACTCGTGGTGCGGGGCATCCTGGAGCGTTCGGAGGAGGGCATCGTCAACATCGTGGCCGACCGGTTCGAGACCCTGTCGTTGAAGGCGCGCACCACATCGCGCAACTTCCAGTGAGTGTCAAGCCCCTGCCGCGCGCGACACACACCTGCCTACCCTGGGGCCCTACCAAGTCCGGGGCGAACGCGCCCCGGAGCAGTGGGGCACCCGCCCCACCTACCTGAGGAGGCAGACGCCATGGGCGCAGACGACAAGATCAAGAACGCCACCGAAGACGTGGTGGGCAAGGGCAAGGAAGCGACAGGCAAGGCCACGGGCAACAAGCGGCTCGAGACCGAGGGCAAGGTCGACCAGACCAAAGCCAACCTGAAGAAGGCGGGCGAGAACGTGAAGGACGCCTTCAAGCACTGATCGCTTCGAAGGGCTGAGTCCTTCAGGACTGAGCGCCTCAAGGACAGTGGCCGGGCCGGCCAGGAGCACGGGAGGCTTCCTGGTCGGCCCCTTGCTCTGCCGGCTGCTTCGGCCAGTTGCTTCGGCCGGCTGGGGCGCGCTCGTCAGCGACGGTCGCGGGGCGCGTTCTGCGCCGTCAGCGACGGACGCGGCGCGCAATCAACGGAAGCACGATCCACAGCGCTACGAGGACGACCGTGGTGATGGCACCGGCGACGAGCCCGGCCTCACGCGACACCACGACGTCGAAGATGAACAACACGACACCGATCACGAGAAGCCCGACCGTGCCGAGGGTGATGCGCAGCATCACGTTGCCGATCACGACGAGCTCGGCCTTCACGTGTCGCCGGAACAGCCAGCGGTGCAGGGTGACCGGCGTGAGGTTGAGCGCTGTGGCGGTTGCGGCCAGGCAGACGAGCACCAGGTAGACCACCGACGAGAACGCGTCGAGAGTCAGGAACCGGGGCTGGAACGCCAGCGCGAGCAGAAAGCCCGTGATGATCTGCGTTCCGGTCTGCGTGACCCGCAGCTCCTGAAGGATGTCGGCCCAGTTGCGATCCGATCGCTGTACGACGGTCTCGCTGCGGCCGTCGCCGGGGATGTCCTCCGAGTCGTCCTCTGGGATGTCGGCACGCGCGCCCTCGGAGTCGCCCTCCGGAACGTCTGCGATCTCGCTCTGACCCACGGTGCGATGTTAAGCGGTATCGGCGGGACAGCGCAGGGCTTGCATGCGTGGCGACGCTTCTCAGTGGTGGCCGAGTCGTTTGCGTAGCAGGTCGATGCGGGCCTGAAGCTGCGTCACGCTGGCCTGGGCAACGGCCGGTCCCCCGCACAGTCGGCGGAGTTCGGCGTGCACGAGGCCGTGCGGCTCCCCAGCGTTCCGCGCGTAGAGGCCGACGAGGCTGTTCAGCAGGCTTCGCTGCTCCTTCAGGGTGCGGTAGACCGGCTGCGGTGCGGAGGAA
>JBQCJQ010000254.1:0-12824 GCA_051952615.1 Humibacter sp. | reverse complement strand
GCTCGACGCGCAGGTGCGATGCGGAGACGAGCGACCGGGGTGAGGCGACGGTGACGAGGAGAGGCCTCACGCCGCGGCGCGTTCTCGCCGTCGGTCGCCGGCCGAAGACGATCGGCGCGTCGAGCAGGACGCCCTCCGAGCCTCGCACGCCCACCCGCACCGGCGATGGATCACCGCCGGACCCGTCGGCCAACACGTCCGCCACGGCCGGGTCCCACGCGTCGCCGGCCGAACCGTCAGCCACGGTGGTGTCGCCCACCAGCGTGTACGAGACGGTTGAGTCGCCACCGGTGCTGTCGGCGACGGGCTCGACAGCACCGGGCTCGACGGCCTCGGGCTCGGCGGTCTCCGACACCGGCTCCCGCCACGCGGGGACGCGGAGCACCGTCTCTTCATCGGGCGCATTGTCCACGGGTGCCGACTGTGCCGGTGTGCGCGAGACTGCGGGTGTCGGCGCGGCAGAGGAACCGGCATCCCGCGCACCGCCTCGTGCGCGTCGCACGGTGTCTTCGAGGTCGATGCCCCCGATGCTCAACACCGTGTCGTCGTCGAGCGCGGCGGCGGGGCGAGCATACCCGGACGGTCCGCCTGCGGCCTCGGGCGATTGCAGCTCGGTGAGCGACCAGAGCACCGCCCCGACCCGCGTGGAACCGAGCCCGACGGGTCGCGCCTCAGGCACGATCCGGGCGATCGCCTCCGACTGGCGAGCAGGACCGCCGAGCTCGACGGCGATCACGTCGCGAAAGGTGGCGATGAGCCACGGCTGCACTCCCGACGACGAGAACCTCCGCGATCCGCCGTCGGAGTAGACGTCGACGACGGCACGACCTCGCGCGATGACCGTGACCTGACCTCCCGAGTGCCGCGTCTCGTCATCCATGTCTTCGTCTCGGTCGAAGTGCACGACGGCGAAGGAATCCGCGCCGCCGCCTCCGACGGGAATGGCCGAGACGATCGACTCGAGTTCCACGTTCCGGAGTCCGACGAGCCGGCCGAGCTCGCCGATGCCGCGGTCGGCTCCCGTGCCGTCGCCGGCCTCGACGACAGCGATGAAGGACTCGGCGACGATCGCGATCCAGTCGTCCTCGGGAGGACGTGGCGGCGGCGCGTAGGCATGGCCGACTCGAGGCGAGGGCGGCCTCTGCACATCGCCCAACCGTCATCCCCTTCCGGTCGGTCCGGTCGAACGGCGAATGGCTCGCCGTCGTCTCCCGAGTGTAGTGAGGAGCTCATCGTGCCTCGCTCCTGGCGGGACGCGCGGCGTCACGTGAACCGTCGACCCTGTCATCGGCCCGTGGCTCGAGGAATACCCATTCCGGCAGCATGCCTGCGTCGAGCATCGTCTCGATCAGCTCCGCGAACGGATAGTCGGGGTCGGCGTTCCGTGCCTGGCCGACGTACTCGGCCGCAACGGAGCCACGGCCGAGCGCCCAGTTCAACCAGGCGAGCGACGCCAGCACCGGCGCGCGGTCGACGCCACTCACCTTCGCCGCCACCTCCCGCAGAAGACGGATCGCGCGTTGCACGCCGAGTTCCGACGGACGCTGCAAGCCACCTTTCCCTGCGAGGGCCAGCGCGATCTGGTCGTCGTCCGGCGGCCGGCCCTTCATGTGACGCTCCTCGAACCGGAGTGCGCGTCGACCGAGCGGCGATCCCCATCCCCAGGTGAACAGCGCAGCGTCGCGAGCGAACGGCCGAGCCAGCACATGAGCGGCGAGCGCGGCTGCGACCGGCCCAGCCTGCCCTTCACGCCAGCTCGCGCTGTACTCGGCGAACCACACCGGATCGGGCCGATCGTCCCTGGCGCGCAGCACGGCGAGAGCCTGCGCCGTGCGTCTTTTCTCGGCGGTGGCGGCGACCGGTAGCGCGGCCTCGTCGCGAGGGGACGGTCTGAGGACGGTCGCGTGCGGATCGGCCCTGCGAACGCGGAGCGCCGCGTCGAGCTCAACCCGAGTTCCGTGTCGACGCCCCTCGTAGTCGCCCCACCCGTGCGACGACACGTACAGCGCGTTGACAAGCATGAAGCCCGCGTCGGATGCCGCTCGCCGAACCTCTGCAACGACCTCGGTCGCGGGTGCGACGCCCGGTCGCGGGGCTTCGCCGTACGTCACGACGAGCAGCCCGTCCACCCCCTGCACCTTGCATGCGATCCCGATCAGCGTCGTGGCAAAGCGACGCAGTTCATCGCTCGGGGCCCCTGCCCCGCCGCCTTCCCCACCACGGTCGGGCGGAAGATCGACGCGCGCAGCTGCGCTGGACGAACCGGAGCGGAAGGTGACGAGCACGATGCTCGACCTCGGCTCGAATCCGATCAGCTCGGGTACGAGCGCGAGCAGGGCAAGAGAATCGTGGGCGACGACAGGACGGGTCATGGCCACAAGCGTGGCCGGTGAGAGCTTCCGATCTCGCCGTCACCGGGCATCCGGTGGCATCCGGCTCCACCCCGTCGGTTGGGGAGGAGAAGACAGTCACACGTCGTCGGTGACGGCTCCTGCGAACTGTGCGTTGTACAGCGAGTAATAGGCGCCGCCCGCGGCGAGCAGCTGCGCGTGCGTTCCCTGCTCGACGATCGACCCGGACTCCATCACGAGAATGAGGTCTGCGTCGCGGATCGTGGAGAGCCGATGCGCGATCACGAAGCTGGTTCGGCCTTCGCGCAGTGCGCTCATCGCCTTCTGCACGAGCAGCTCGGTACGCGTGTCGACGGAGCTCGTCGCCTCGTCGAGGATGAGCACGCTCGGCCGCGCCAGGAACGCCCTGGCGATCGTGAGGAGCTGCTTCTCCCCCGCACTCACGTTCGACGCGTCGTCGTCGAGTTTCGTGTCGTAGCCGTCGGGCAGCGACCGCACGAACCGGTCGACGTAGCTGGCCTGAGCGGCCGCGACGATCTCCTCTTCCGTGGCATCCGGCCGACCGTAGGCGATGTTCTCCCGGATGGTGCCCGCGAACAGCCACGTGTCCTGCAGAACCATGCCGACCCTGCTGCGCAGATCACGCCTCGTCAGCTCGGTGACATCCGTGCCGTCCAGCGTGATCTTCCCGGAGTCCACCTCGTAGAAACGCATGATGAGGTTCACCAGGGTCGTCTTGCCGGCACCGGTCGGGCCGACGATCGCGACCGTCTGGCCGGGCTCGGCGACGAGCGACAGGTCGTCGATCAGCGGCTTGTCCTCGACGTAGCGGAACGAGACGTCCTCGAACTCGAGGCGCCCGCGAGTGGCGCCGAGGCCGGCGGGCTCCTCCGGGTCCTCGGACTGCTCTTCGGCATCCAGCAACTCGAACACGCGCTCGGACGACGCCACTCCCGACTGCAGCAGGTTGGCCATCGACCCGAGCTGGGCGAGCGGCTGGGTGAACTGCCTCGAGTACTGGATGAACGCCTGCACGTCACCGATCTGGATGATGCCGGCAGCGACCTGCAGACCACCGACGACGGCGATCGCGACGTAGACGAGGTTTCCCACGAACTGCATCGACGGCATGATCACGCCTGAGACGAACTGCGCGCCGAAGCTCGCCCTGTAGAGCTCCTCGTTCTTCGCCGCGAACGCCTCATCCACCTCGCGCTGCCTGCCGAAGACCTTCACGATCGCGTGGCCCGTGTACGTTTCCTCGACCTGCGCGTTGAGCATGCCGGTGTTCTTCCACTGTGCGACGAACAGCTTCTGCGAGCGTCGTGCGATCAGCATGGTGACGATGAGCGTCAGCGGAACGGACACCAGCGCGATGGCCGCGAGCACCGGCGAGATCACGAGCATGACGACGAGCACTCCGATCACCGTGAGCAGCGAAGTGACCACCTGGCTCATCGTCTGCTGCAGGCTCTGCTGGATGTTGTCGATGTCGTTCGTCACTCGGCTCAGGAGCTCGCCACGCGGCATCGAGTCGAAGTACTTGAGCGGCAGTCGGTGGACCTTCTCCTCGACCTCTTTGCGCAGCCGGTACACGGTGCGCATCGTGATGCCGTTCAGGATGTACGCCTGGAGGTAGCTGAACACCGACGCCGCGACGTAGAGCGCCAGAACCAGCAGAAGGATCTGGGCGAGGGCGGTGAAGTCGATGCCGTGCCCGGGATTGAGGTCGACGCCGCTCAGCATGTCTGCGAGCTGGCCCTGGCCGCTCTTGCGCATGCCCTCCAGCACCTGAGCCTTCGTCGTGCCGGCCGGCAGGCTCTTGGAGATCGACCCCGCGACGATGATGTTCGTGCCCTCGCCGAGAAGTTTCGGTCCGAGCACGGTGCACGTCACGCTGATCACCGTCAGGATGAACACGATGGCCAGCCTGAGCCCGTCAGGCTTCAGCCGCCCGACGAGCCGCTTGGCGCTCGGACCGAAGTTCTGCGCCTTCTCCGCGGGCATGCCCGCTCCGCCGAAGGGGCCGCCGCCACCGGGCCCGCGGCGAGGCGTCGGCCGACGCTGTTCTGTCGTCTCGCTCATGCCGCCTCCTCCGCCGCCAGCTGCGACGACACGATCTCCGCGTAGGTCTCAGAGGTCTCGAGCAGTTCCTCGTGGGTGCCAGAGCCCACGATCCGCCCGTTCTCGAGCACCAGGATCTGGTCGGCATCCGTGATGGTCGAGACTCGCTGGGCAACGATCACGAAGGTCGCACCTCGCTCCTTCTCCTTGAGCGCTCGTCTGAGCCGGGCATCCGTTGCGAGGTCGAGCGCCGAGAACGAGTCGTCGAAGACGTAGATCTCGGCACGTTTGACCAGAGCACGCGCGATCGCAAGACGCTGGCGCTGGCCGCCGGACACGTTGGTGCCGCCCTGCGAGATGGGCGCCTCGAGACCGCCATCCATCGCCTCGACGAAGTCGCGGGCCTGGGCGATCTCCAGCGCACGCCAGAGGTCGGCGTCGTCGGCATGCGGATCGCCGTACCTCAGGTTGGAGGCGACAGTTCCCGAGAACAGGTAGGGCTTCTGCGGCACGAGACCGATGCGCGACCAGAGCAGGTCGGCATCGAGCTCGGCGACATCGACGCCATCGATGAGCACGGAACCGCTGGTCGCGTCGAACAGACGCGGGAGCAGGTTGATCAGAGTGGTCTTGCCCGCGCCCGTCGAGCCGATGATCGCGACGGTCTGGCCCGGCTCGATGCGCACGTTGATGTCGCTCAGCACCGGGTCCTCCGCCCCCGGGTAGGCGAAGCCCACTTCGAACAGCTCGACCGTGCCGTGCTCGCGAAGCTGCGTCACCGGCCGCTCGGCCATCTTCACCGTCGACTCGGTCTTCAGCACCTCGCTGATGCGGTCGGCGCAGACCGCGGCGCGCGGAACCATGACGAACATGAACGTGGCCATCATCACGCCCATCAAGATCTGCATCAGATAGCTGAGGAAGGCGGTCAGGGTGCCGACCTGGAGCGATCCGTCGTTGATGCGGAAGGCGCCGAACCAGATCACGGCCACGCTGGAGAGGTTCAGTACCAGCATCACGGTTGGGAACATCAGGGCCATCAGGCGCCCGGCCTTCAACGCCGTCTCGGTGACATCCAGGTTGGCCCCATCGAACCGCTCGCGCTCGATGTCTTCACGCACGAACGCACGAACGACTCGGATGCCCGACAATTGCTCGCGCAGTACTCGGTTGACCTGATCGATGCGAGTCTGCATCTTGCGGAACTGCGGCACCATCCTGCTGATGATCAGCACGACGCAGATCACGAGCACGGGAACGCTGACGGCGATGAGCCACGACATCCCGAGATCCTGCTGCGTGGCGAGGATGATGCCGCCGATGCAGAGGATCGGGGCGGAGACGAGCAGCGTGCACGACATCAGCACGAGCATCTGCACCTGCTGCACGTCGTTGGTGTTGCGCGTGATCAGTGAGGGAGCGCCGAACTTCGTGACCTCGCGCTCCGAGAACGCGCCGACGTGGGTGAAGAGGGCGCCACGCAGGTCGCGCCCGAGGCGCATGGCGGCCTTCGCGCCGAAGTACACGGCGACGATATTGCAGATCACCTGGCCGAGCGTGACGAGCAGCATGAATGCGCCGTTCGCCAGGATGTACCCGGTATCGCCCTTGATGACACCCTGATCGATCAGCTCGGCGTTGAGCGTCGGCAGATAGAGGGATGCGAACGACTGCAGCAACTGGAAGACGATCACTCCGAAGAGCAGCAGCCAGTGCGGTCGCAGGTAGTGGATCAGCAGTTTCAGCAACATGGCGCGTTCCGGGTCTCAGACATGAGTAGGCAGGGTCTCTTCGACGCTCGAGCCGGCGGGCGTCTCCTTGGCGGGCTCGTCTTCGGAGTCAGTGCCCTTGCGGCGGCGACCGACGCGCAATGCTGCGCGCTTGACGGCGGCATCCTCTTCGCCGGCCCTCGAGTCGCCCGCGATGCCATAGACGATGAGCCGCACCAGCTCTGCGTCGTCGAACGGAGCGGACCTGTTGAAGGTGGGAACGGCGGTGGCGAACGCGACGAGCCGCAGGTACGGTGCGACATCCTCAGGCGGAACGTTGAGCCGCTCGAGCTCGGGCTCGACCAGCTTCGAGACGATCGTCACGTACTCCCACTTCTGCGGCGGCGGCGTGCCCTTGAGGTGCGGCGGCTCGCTTCCCGTGTAGCCGAGCGCTGACATGATGCTGATCACGCCATGGAACCGCTCGCGCAGCGTGCGCAGGATGGCCCCGATCTTGTCCTCGAGAGGAAGGGCGGCATCGATCGCGCCGAGGGCTTTGCGCACGGGCGCGGGATCGAGATAGACGTCCGCCGCCTCCCGGATCAGGGTCTCCTTGTCGCCGAAGACGCGGAAGATGGTGCCTTCCGCGACGCCGGCGGCCTCTGCGATCTGGCGAGAGGTGAGGGATGCCCCGTGCTCGATGATCGCCGGAATGACCGCGGCGATGATGGCGGCCTTGCGCTCCTCTGGGGGCAGCGGGCTGGCTCGATTGGGGATCTTGGGCACGCACAGATCGTAACTGTGTGTGCGCTCACTCCGCATTGATCAGGATGCCGCAAGCACGGTGAACTCGCGTGAGAACGCAGGCGACCCTGCCGCCTCTCGCCAGGTGACTCTGATGCGCGGCGGCGGGGCGCCCCGTGCCGCCATCACGCGGAACTGGAGCGCGTCGTCGCGCTCCACGTCGCGGGGGATGACCTCGTCTGGACGCACGTACTTCGGCGGAACCGTCGCGTCGGAGAGCAGAGCGTCACGTGCAGCCGACAGGCCCGTGTTGCGCAGCGCCCAGATGCCGCCGCGCACCCTTTCCAGCCGCCAGGCGACCTGCACGACGCGCTCGGTCGCGCCGGTGTCGGCGCCGGCGACGTCGTGATCCTCCGCGCGTCGCACCGATGCGCGGCCGGTCTGCCCGCCGTCGTCCCCGGGAGTCGTCGCGGGCTGTTCGGAGGTCATCACGGCCCCCTCACCGCTGGGCACGATCTCCACGGGCCGAGTCGCGCGCTCGATGGCTGCCCTGGCCTCCGCGTCGGCATGCTCCGCCTTGTCCGACGCCGCCTCCGCCTCTCGCCGGCTCGCGGCGGCCGCGGCGGAGGCCTGTGCCGCCGCCTGCGCCGCGCGTGCGGCCTGCTGCGTCGCGGAAGCCGCCTCATGCCTGGCTTGCACGACCTGCGACTCGAGGTGATCGACGCCGGCCACCGCGGCGTGTGCGGCGGTCTCGGCCCGCGCGGCGCTCTCTGCGGCTGCCGTTGCGCGCTCCTCAGCCGCTCTGGCACGTACGAGCGCGACGACGGCGAACGCGATCGCGACGAGCGCGAAGACCAGACAGAGCACATCCAGCAAGACCACAGCGAGATTCTAGGCATGTGCCCTGATGACTCGTCGTCCCCAGTCCCACGGATCCGCCATGCGTCCACCGGGTGGACCACCAGCAGTCGTGACGTCGGATGCCGTGCGTAGCCTCATGGCATGAACGAGTACCTGGTCCGAATCCCGAGCCCGATCGGCAGGCTGGAGCTCACGGCAGACGAAGCGAGCGTCACCTCCCTCACCATCGAGACAGACGGCGCGCTCCCCCGCGATCACCTTCCCGACAACCCCAACGACGTGCTGGCACTGGCGTGCGACGAGCTCGACGAGTACTTCGCCGGCACAAGGCGCACGTTCGATGTGCCGCTGAAGACCGGCGGCACGGAGTTCCAGAGAGCGATCTGGGATGAGCTCGTCGAGGTGCCGTGGGGCGAGCACACCACCTATGGCAACCTCGCCGAAGCGATCGGCAAGCCGACAGCCGTGCGAGCGGTCGGCGGTGCGATCGGAGCGAACCGCATTCCGCTGCTGATCGGCTGTCATCGCGTGCTGGGAAGCGATGGACGCGTCACGGGCTACAGTGCAGGGCAGGGCATCCCCACCAAACTCTGGCTCCTCGAGCACGAAGGGATCACGCTGGCGGCATGAGCGAGCAGACCATCACCCCAGAAGAGACCAAACCATCCGCGGAGGCCCGGCCGAACGTTCTGGTCGCAGACGACGGAGTCGCGCGCTGCGCGTGGGTGGGGTCCGATACCGAGTATCAGCGCTACCACGACGAGGAATGGGGAACGCCGCTCACAGACGACCGCCCCCTCTTCGAGAAGATCTGCCTCGAGGGCTTCCAGGCAGGGCTGTCGTGGCGCACCATCCTGTTGCGTCGCGATGCGTTCCGCGAGGCCTTCCACGGCTTCGACATCGATCGTGTCGCTGCCATGGATGACGAGGATGTCGAACGCCTTCTCACCAACGCCGCGATCATCCGGCACCGTGGAAAGATCACCGCCACGATCCAGAACGCCAGGGCGACCAAGGCGCTGGAGCGTCCGCTCACGGAGCTCGTGTGGTCGTTCGCGCCCGAACCGAAGGGTCCGCGGCCGAGGTCGCTCGCGGAGATCCCGGCGGTGACTCCTGAGTCGACGGCGCTGAGCCGCGCCCTTCGCAGCAAGGGCTTCCGATTCGTCGGACCGACGACGATGTACGCGCTGATGCAGTCGGCGGGGCTCGTCGACGACCACGTCACCGGGTGCTGGCGCGCCGCGTCCTGACTCGACGAGAGGAGGTCGGGCCGGCGACAACGGAGATCCGGCGATCCTTACGGTGTGCCTCGTGGTGATCGGCATCGCACTACCCGACCGCAGGCGATCAGAATTCCGATCATCGCACCGTGAACGATCGCTCTGGCGCGCGGAGGGGTCGCGCGCCGATCCCGGTTCACCGACCCGACGGTATTGCGTTCGCCCGGGAAAAACTGCCTGGCGGCGTCCAACACGAGCGCCCTGATTGACGGCCAAGGGTGCGGCGAATCCGTGCCGACCCCCGTGGCACACGCCCATGGTAGCTCAGTCGACCACCAGCAGCACCTCGCGGTCGCCTGCGTATTCCATGCGAAAGCCGGCGGAACGCGCCCATTCGACGAATCCTGCGACGGATCGCACCCGCGGCCGTTCGAGCGCATAGGCCCGAACGAGCACGCCCTTCGCGTGCTTGTTGAAGTGGTTCAGTGCTTTGCGCCTGCCGTCGTCGCCCTCCGTCACCACACGAACGAACACGGCGTCGCCGCGGTCGCCGAGCGGTCCCAGCGCGACGTACGACTCCGAGCGCAGGTCGATGAGCGGGCCAGGCTCGTCGCGCAAGGCCGAGGTGATCTCCTTGGCCCAGAGCTCGCGAAGCCGGATGCCGGGGAGTCGCGAAGCCGCCGACATCCGGTAGTCGGGAATGCGGTCGAGCGCCCCCACCGGACCGAAGACCGCCGAATGGATGACCACGCTGCGACCGAGCTGGCGCCGCGCCTCGGCCGGCAGGGTCGCGGCATCCAGCGCGTCGTACAGCACACCCGTGTATCGGTCGATGGCGGGCAACACCGAAGACTCGCTGAGCGCGACATTGGTGTGAAGCTCGCCGACCAGGGTCGGCGGGATGGCCAGCGTCTTCGCGGCTTGTGCGGCGTCGTCAGAACTCGAGAGAGCGGCGAGCGCCTCGGCCGTCGTGCGGCGCGCGCTGGACAACGAGGGGAACCTCAACCGGTCGAGATCGAGGGTGCTCCGCCCACGGCCGCCCGGACGCTTCGACTCCGACGGCGGGAGCAGGATCAGCACTGCCGCACGCCGACTGCGTCGTCCGTCACGGAACGATGAATCTGACCGCCGC
Organism: Humibacter sp.; assembly: GCA_051952615.1. Classification (GTDB taxonomy): domain Bacteria; phylum Actinomycetota; class Actinomycetes; order Actinomycetales; family Microbacteriaceae; genus Humibacter. Next base: position 2,743 of record JBQCJQ010000254.1, on the reverse strand, counting down.
GTCGACGTTCTGCCCGAGCGGGTTCACCGTGTCGAGCGTGATGCGGGGCAGCTCCGCGCATTCACCCTTCCATTCCTGGTAGTCCTCGAGGCTCTGCTCGACGGCACGCCACGAGGTCTCCTCGACGTGCGGCAGGTTGTGCACGCGCTTCTCCAGGCGTTCCCTGTGCAGGTCGGGGTCGGAACACGCCACCTCGATGACCCGCAGTTGCACATCGGCGCGCGCGGCGAGGTCCCTCCACTGAAGACGGGCCGGCTCGACCGCATTGACGGCGTCGACGATCACGCTGTGACCCGACATCAGCACCTGCTCGGCCAGCGTCTCAGCGACCAGGTAGGCGGCCAGACCTGTCGGCTGATCCGAATCGATGCCGGCGAGCAAAATCGCCGACTCGATCGGGTCGACCGACACGATCGTCGCGGCGAGCCGTGCCGCGAGCACCTCGGCGATGGTGGACTTTCCGGCCCCGGGAAGCCCGGCCATCGCTATCAGCATAGGAACACGCATGTCGCCGAACTGTCGTTCGATGCGCTCGTCTCGATCGGCCATCTGCTCCCCTTGCCCGATGACGTCTGGTCTAGACCAGCTGCGCCTTGCCCGCGAGCACCGTGAGCTCGTTGTTCTCGAACGACACGAACCCGTCTGCCGCGTTGGCGATCAGGCGCTCACCACCCGGCAGGGTGATGCGCACCTCGCCCTCGGCCAGCACGCCGAGCAACGGCGTGTGACCGGGCAGGATGCCGATCTCGCCGATGACCGTGCGGGCGACGACCATGGATGCCTCGCCCGACCACACCTCGGTGTCGGCCGAGACGACGCTGACCTTCAGGGTGGCCATGCTCAGCCGTTCTCCTTCTGGATCTGCGCCCACTTCGCCTCGACGTCGGAGATCGGTCCGACGTTGAAGAAGGCCTGCTCGGCCACGTGGTCGAAGTCACCGCGGCAGATCGCGTCGAACGACTCGATCGTGTCCTTCAGCGGAACCGTCGAACCATCGACACCGGTGAACTTCTTCGCCATGTAGGTGTTCTGCGAGAGGAACTGCTGGATGCGACGAGCACGGGACACCGTGATCTTGTCTTCCTCGGAGAGCTCGTCGACACCGAGGATGGCGATGATCTCCTGCAGCTCCTTGTTCTTCTGGAGGATCTGCTTGACCGTGGTCGCGACGCGGTAGTGGTCCTCACCCAGGTACCTGGGGTCGAGGATACGGCTGGTCGACGTCAGCGGGTCCACCGCGGGGTAGAGACCCTGCGACGCGATCTCGCGGGAGAGCTCGGTCGTGGCGTCGAGGTGCGCGAACGTGGTCGCCGGAGCCGGGTCGGTGTAGTCATCCGCCGGCACGTAGATGGCCTGCAGCGACGTGATCGAGTGGCCACGGGTCGAGGTGATGCGCTCCTGCAGAACACCCATCTCGTCGGCCAGGTTCGGCTGGTAACCCACGGCAGAGGGCATGCGGCCGAGAAGCGTGGACACCTCGGAGCCGGCCTGCGTGAACCGGAAGATGTTGTCGATGAAGAGCAGAACGTCCTGCTTCTGCACGTCGCGGAAGTACTCGGCCATGGTCAGGGCCGACAGGGCGACGCGAAGACGCGTCCCCGGCGGCTCGTCCATCTGGCCGAACACGAGGGCGGTCTTGTCGAAGACGCCCGCCTCTTCCATCTCGTGGATCAGGTCGTTGCCCTCACGGGTGCGCTCACCGACACCGGCGAACACCGACACACCACCGTGGTCCTGCGCGACACGCTGGATCATCTCCTGGATCAAGACGGTCTTGCCGACACCGGCACCGCCGAAGAGGCCGATCTTTCCACCCAGCACATACGGGGTGAGCAGGTCGATGACCTTGATGCCGGTCTCGAACATCTGCGTCTTCGACTCGAGCTGGTCGAACGCGGGCGCCTTGCGGTGGATGGGCCACCGCTCGGTGATCTCGATCTTCTCGCCGGGCTCGGCGTTGAGCACCTCACCGATGACGTTGAACACCTTGCCCTTGGTGACGTCGCCGACGGGCACGCTGATCGGCGCACCGGTGTCGCGCACCTCCTGGCCGCGGACGAGACCGTCCGTCGGCTTCAGGGCGATCGCGCGGACGAGGTCGTCGCCCAGGTGCTGGGCCACCTCGAGCGTGAGCTCGCTCGCGGTCTCCTCGTCGCCCGTGAACGAGATCGTCGTCTTCAGCGCGTTGTAGATCTCCGGGATCGCATCGTGCGGGAACTCGATGTCGACGACGGGGCCGGTGACGCGCGCGATGCGGCCGACGCCGGCCTTCTTCTCGGTCTCGGCGGCGGGCGCCGCGGTGGTCGCAGTAGCCATGGTTCTTCCTCTGTCTAGTTCGCCGAGCTCAGGGCGTCGGCGCCGCCCACGATCTCGGAGATCTGCTGGGTGATCTCGGCCTGGCGGGCGTTGTTCGCCAGGCGGGTGTAGTCGCGGATGAGCGAGTCGGCGTTGTCGGAGGCCGACTTCATCGCCTTCTGCGTCGCCGCGTGCTTGGAGGCCGCCGACTGCAGCAGCGCGTTGTAGATGCGCGACTGGATGTAGACGGGCAGGAGTGCGTCGAGCACCTCGGCCGGGTCCGGCTCGAACTCGTACAGCGGGAAGACCGCGTCCTTGTCCTCGGGCTGCTCGACGCCTTCGACGACCTCCAGCGGGAGGAGGCGGACCACCTCGGGCTCCTGGGTCAGCATCGAGACGAAGCGGTTGTAGACCACGTGGATCTCGTCCACGCCGCCCTCCGGCGTCG
>JBQCJQ010000253.1:0-5182 GCA_051952615.1 Humibacter sp. | reverse complement strand
CGCAGGGCGTGGCCCTACGAGGACTTCCAGCTGGTCGACTCCAAGGTGCCGACCACGACGCCGGAGAACGACCTCTTCAGCGGAATCGAGGATGCATAGGTGATCTCCCTGTTCGTGCTTGCGGCGTCGACCCCGACGCCGAAGGTGCCCAACGCCGACCTGGTGACCCCTGGCGTGTGGGGGTTCATCATCACGCTTCTCGTCGGCGTGGCGACGATCCTGCTCATCATGGACATGATGCGGCGAGTGCGGCGCGTGCGGTACCGCGCGGAGGTCAACGCCAAACTCGACGCCGAGCAGGCGGCCGCCGGACAACAGGTGGAGCGTCGCGAGAACGGGTCGGGTGACCGTAACTCCTGACGCCGCTCAGCCGGCGTGGTACGCGGGGTGCAGCGCGATCAGCAGCACAGCCGTCCAGTGGCAGAGGAACGCCAGCACGGTGAGCGTGTGGAAGATCTCGTGGAACCCGAACTTGCCGGGGAACGGGTTCGGCCGCTTGAAGCCATAGGCCAGCGCGCCCAGCGTGTAGAGGCCGCCGCCCACGAAGACGAGCACCATCATCGCGGCGTTGGCGTTGACCAGCGGCACGACGTACATGAGCGCCGCCCAGCCGAGCAGCACGTAGAGCGGAACGTACAGCCAGCGCGGCGCCATGATCCAGAACACGCGGAACGCGATGCCCAGGAGCGCGCCGCCCCAGACGATGGAGAGCAGGATGACGCCCTCCTGCGTCGGCAGCGCTAGTACGCCCAGCGGCGTGTACGTGCCGGCGATCAGCAGGAAGATGTTGGCGTGGTCGATGCGCTTCAGCACGACCTTGGTTCGCGGCTTCCAGTTGAATCGGTGGTAGAGCGCCGAGTTGCCGAACAGCAGCATCGACGTCAGCATGAACACCGCAGACGCCCACTTCGCCGGCGCGCCGTGCGCGAGGCAGATGAGCACGATGCCCGCTGCGATGGTCACCGGGAACGTGCCGGCATGGATCCAGCCGCGCCAGGTCGGCTTGAGGTCCGTCGGGTCCGCTGCGGAGGCGTCCACGAGCGGAAGATTCGGGATGCCCCGCTCGATCGCGTCGTCGGCCTTGACCGCTGCATCGGAGGCCGACAGCGACTCGGCCGGCTGCTCGAGCTGTGCGGCGACGTCGACATAGTCGCGAGGGGTGCGTGACATCTTGCAAGCCTAGGTCAGGGCCATGGCCACCAGGCTGGGAGTGTGCCGGTCAGCGGGCGGGCATTACCCTGTTGAGGTGACGTCTCGCAGGAACCCTCGCCTCGGCCCGGGTTTCCTCTACACGCTGTACCAGAACCGGCTGAGGCGCAGTCTCGATGCGGACGCCGTGCCGCGGCATGTGGCGATGATCATCGACGGCAATCGACGTTGGGCCAGGCAGCTCGGCCTGGAGACCGTCGCTCACGGCCATCGCGCAGGCGCGGCGAAGATGCGCGAGTTTCTCAGCTGGTGCGACGAGCTCGGCGTGAAGGTCGTCACCCTTTACCTGCTGTCATCCGACAACCTGAGCAACAGGGACAGCGGCGAGCTGGCCGATCTGATCGAGATCATCGCAGACCTTGCGCACCAGGTCTCGGCGCAGGGCGAGTGGCGCGTGCAGCACGTCGGCACCACCGTCGGACTGCCGGGCCGGCTCGTGAAGGCGCTCGCGGACGCCGAATCCAGCACGGTGGACCACAAGGGAATGCACGTCAATCTTGCGGTCGGCTACGGCGGCCGCAAAGAGATCACGGATGCCATGCGCAGCATCGTCGCCGAGCATCACGCCGAGGGCCGCAGTCTGGAAGATCTCGCCGAGCGTCTGACGCCGGATCTCATCGGCTCGCATCTGTACACGGGCGGGCAGCCGGACCCCGACCTGGTCATCCGCACGTCGGGGGAGCAGCGCCTGAGCGACTTCATGCTCTGGCAGAGCGCGCACAGCGAGTTCTATTTCGTGGAGGCGCTCGGGCCGGATCTGCGCGAGGTCGACTTTCTCCGCGCGGTGCGCGACTACTCGCGCAGGCACCGCCGCTACGGCGGGTGATCGCACGCCGCATGGCACGCGACACGCCGGCACCTCGGTGTGAGACCGCTTCGCGGCGCCGCCGCACGAAGCCGCCACGCGGCACAACAGCACTGATCAGGGAGTTCGAGTGACGACAGTCGAGGAGTTCGCCAAGGGTTTCCTGGAGGAGCCCGGGTATCTGGATTTCGCACGGGTCGGCCCTCTCTCGGCATCCGTGGTGGCGGAGGCGCTCGGCGTCGACGAGGTTCTCTCGAAGGCGCGCTTCGGCGCTCTGGATGCGCTGCGTGGCGAAGACGAACGCATGCGTGTCGCGGCGTCGGAGCTCACCGGTTTCCCGCCCGAGCAGGTGGCGTTCCAGCCGAACGTGGGCACCGGCCTGATGCATGCGATGTTCGGCCTGACCGGCGGAGTGCTGCTTTCTCGCGCGGAGTTCCCTTCGCTGACGTTCGCGGCGGCCAGGGCCGCGGAAGCACTGCACGTGGCCGAGCCGATCTGGCTGGACGCAGCTCACGGCCGGGTCACCCCCGGCACGATCCGCGAACAGCTGTCCACGAGCGTCTCGGCCGTGGCGGTCAGCCTGGTCGACTCGCGCACCGGTTACGTCGCCGATATCGACGGCATCCGCCAGGTCATCGGCGACCGGCTGCTGATCCTCGACGCCGTGCAGGGCTTCGGCGTTGTCGACGCGCCCTACGAGGTCGCCGACGTGGTGGTCGTCGGCGGCGAGAAGTGGCTGCGCGCCGGCTGGGGCGCCGCCTTCATGGCGCTGTCGGAACGCGCGGTCGACCACCTCACCCCCGTGTGGAGCGGGCACACCGGCGCCGGGGTGATCGACCCCTTCGATGAGGTGCTTCCGCCCATGTACGGCGCGGGCGCGTTCTCGGTCGCCCGGCCCGACAGCGTCGCGGAGGCTCGGCTTGCTGCCGCGCTCGAAGAGGTCGCGGCCGTCGGCGTCGACGTGATCGAGGCCGCCGTCGCCGATCGCGTCGATCGCGTCATCGATCTCGCCGACGAGTTCTCGATCCCGGTGGCGTCGGCGCGGGAGACCCCGGAGCGGGCGGGCATCGTGGTGCTCGAGCCGCCGCAGGAGCGACTGACCCTCCTCACGGCTGCACTTTTCAACCATGGTGTGACTGCCACGTCGCGCCCCGCGGGAGTGCGGCTGAGCGCCCACGTCTCGTGCGGTGACGAGACGGTGGACATGCTGCGAGCGGCTTTCACGGCGTACGCCACCGCGTAGCCCCGCGCAGAACAGCGCGCGACGACACGCCCGAGCGCGGGTGTCGGAGAGTTCACCAACCGGTAACACTCGTCCATGCGTGTCGATCGAGCGGATGTCCGTGGCTGGGCCTAGCGTCATCCTTGTCGGGCACATCGCCCGACCGGGACGGCCGTGATGATCGTCTTGTAACGTGCGGCCGCTTCGTCGACAAGATCCGCGCAGTGCCTCTTCGAGGGCCGCGCGGGGTGGGAGTGGTTGTGACCGCGATGCAAACACGTGAACCGATGTCGGCGGCTTCGGCCCTGGTTTCGGACGCGCCCGCACTCGATCGCCAAGAAGACCAGACCGCACGGCAAGACCAGGCGGAGCGCACGTATGTGCTCGACACCTCGGTTCTTCTCTCGGACCCCAGGGCGGTGTTCCGGTTCGCCGAACACGCCGTCGTGATCCCGGTGGTCGTGATCAGCGAGCTCGAAGGTAAGCGCAACGACCCTGAACTCGGGTACTTCGCCCGTCAGGCGTTGCGGTTCCTCGACGAGATGCGCGTGCGCCACGGGCGGCTCGACTTCCCGGTTCCAGTCGGCGAGGGCGGCTCGCTTCGTGTCGAGCTCAACCACTCCAACATGTCCGTCCTCCCGAGCGGCCTGCAGCTCGGCGACAACGACTCGCGCATCCTCGCGGTCGCCCAGAACCTCTCCAACGACGGCCTCGCCGTCACCGTGGTCTCCAAAGACCTGCCGCTCCGCGTGAAGGCGGCCTCGATCGGTCTCACGGCCGAGGAGTATCGCGCGGAGCTCGCCCCTGAGTCGGGCTGGACGGGGGTGGCAGACATCGATCTCGGCTCGAACGACATGGCGAAGCTGTACGAGCACGAGGAGCTCGCGACCGACGCCGTCGCCGACCTGCCCGTGAACACCGGCCTTATCGTGCACTCGGACCGTGGCTCCGCGCTCGGCCGCGTCACCGGTGAAGGCACATTCAAGCTCGTCCGCGGTGACCGTGACGTGTTCGGCCTGCACGGACGCTCGGCCGAGCAGCGGCTCGCGATCGAGATGCTGCTCGACCCCGAGATCGGCATCCTCTCCCTCGGCGGACGAGCCGGAACCGGCAAATCGGCGTTGGCGCTCTGTGCCGGTCTCGAGTCCGTTCTGGAACGGCAGCAGCACAAGAAGATCATGGTGTTCCGGCCGCTCTACGCGGTCGGCGGTCAGGAGCTCGGCTACCTGCCCGGCGACCAGGGCGAGAAGATGACGCCGTGGGGACAGGCGGTGTTCGACACGCTCGGCGCCGTCGTCTCGCAGAACGTGATCGACGAGGTCGTCGAGCGCGGCATCCTCGAGGTGCTTCCGCTCACCCACATCCGTGGGCGCTCGTTGCACGACGCGTTCGTGATCGTCGACGAGGCGCAGTCGCTCGAACGCAACGTGCTGCTCACTGTGCTCAGCCGAATCGGCCAGAACTCGAAGGTCGTGCTCACGCACGATGTCGCCCAGCGTGACAACCTCCGTGTCGGGCGGCACGACGGTGTGGCATCGGTGATCGAGACACTGAAGGGATACCCGCTCTTCGGCCACGTGACGCTGACCCGATCGGAGCGGTCGGCGATCGCCGCTCTCGTCACCGAGCTGCTCGAGTTCGGCGAGATCTCGTAGTCGTCTCCGGCACCCGCCGCGTGAGGGGCGCGGCGGGTGCCGGAGGGCGGTCGTTCCTTCCGCGTGGATGCCGAGGCCGCCTGTGGACAACGCCGACGAGGGCGACGACCGGCGCACTACTGTCGCTCCGTGACCAGCCAAGTTCTCAGACCCATCGCGGAACCGCCCCGTTTCGTGCGGCTACTCGCTTGGCTGGCACCGGTCGCCGCCGCTCTTGCGACGCTGAGCGTCGCGGTTCTGGGGTGGCGCTTCGAACTGGTCGGGTTCCTGTACCTCGCGCTCGTCACGCCC
>JBQCJQ010000252.1:0-3547 GCA_051952615.1 Humibacter sp. | reverse complement strand
CGGCTATCGCGTCGTCGGCGGCGTAGCGATCACCATCGGCGCGGCATTCGGCCGAACGGATGCCATCGCCGACGCCATGACCGGATTCGCCAGGCACTGCGACGACCACGGCTGGACGCCGGCGTTCTACAGCGTCGACGCCGAACGGTGGGATGACCACTTCGCCGCAGACGGCTGGGACCGGCTCGTCATCGCCGAGGAGGCGGTGATCACCCCGCAGACCTGGTCGACCGCAGGCAAGAAGTGGCAGAACGTGAGAACCGCCGTGAATCGCGCCCATCGCGACGGCTTGAGCCTTGAGTGGACCAGCTACCCCAAGCTGCCGCGCGAATCGGGGGCGCAGATCGCCGACATCTCCGAACAATGGGTCGCCGACAAGGAACTGCCTGAACTGGGCTTCACCCTCGGAGGTCTCGACGAGCTCCGCGATCCCGAGCTGTCGCTGATGCTCGCACGCGCGGCGGACGGCTCCATCCAGGCGGTGACGAGTTGGATGCCCGGGTATCGCAACGGCCGCATCGAGGGGTGGACCCTCGATTTCATGCGGCGTCGCATCGACGGGCCGAACGGCGTCATGGAGTTCATGATCGCCGGAACGGCAGAGCGGCTGAAGGAAGACGGCGCCGCGTACATGAGCCTGTCGGCGTCGCCCCTGGCGCGCAGCGGTGACGCGTCACCGGAGAACCCCATCGACAGCGTGCTTCGTCTGCTCGCGACATCCCTCGAGTCCCTCTACGGGTTCAAATCTCTGCTGTCCTTCAAGCGCAAGTTCGAGCCGGAGCTGCGTCCGTTGCTCCTGGCCTACCCGGACCCGGCCGCGTTGCCGACCATCGGCCTCGCCCTGCTGCGGGCGTACCTCCCCGGCCTCACCGTGCGCGGAGCGCTGGCCATGCTGCGCCGCCAGTGAGCAGCACCGTGCGCGTCATCCGCTCGACCTAGAATCGAACGGAAGTTCGAACGAGGGAGAGCAGTGGCCGAGGCTGTCGGGCGCGATCGAGGTACGCGGCTCGTGCAGAGCTCGGCAGGCGGCGTCAGGCTCGTCGAGGTCGACTCCTCCGGCGAGATCGGCGCGGGGTACGAGGTCGACCGGCAGGGGTGGCCCTCGCACGTCGCCGAGGCGGAGGCCTCGCACCCGCGCTGGGCGTGGAGGAGCAGTCGCGCCTGGTATCCGCCGCTGCTCGAGGCGGGCATCCGTGTCGAGCGCTGCGTCGATCTCACCCTGTGCGGCACGATCCTGCGGAATGCGGCCGCGACGAAGGGCTCTGCACTGCACGGCGCGCCCCCGGCATGGTCGCCCGACGTCGAGGTCGGAGCGGTCGCGGACGACGGCGCGCTTTTCCGCATCGACGATCCGACGCCCGCTTCGCCGGCCACCGACGAGCTGACGGAGTTGACGGCGCAGCACGCCGCCGTCGCTGCCATCGCGGACCCCGCCGACGCGTCGCGCATGCGTCTGCTGCTCGCGGCGGAGTCGGCGGGATCGCTGGTCGCAGCGGAGATGCGCCACAGCGGACTGCCGTGGCGCGCCGACGTGCACGACCGGCTTCTCGTGGACGCGCTCGGCGCCCGAGACCGGCTCGGCGGACGGCCGGCACGCATGGAATCCCTCGTCGTGGAGATCAGGGAGCGGCTCGACGCGCCGGGGCTCAACCCGGATTCGCCGGGCGAGCTGATCAAGGCACTGCAGAGGGCCGGCATCAACGCGACGACGACCAGGGCGTGGGAGTTGCGCGAGGTGCGACATCCCGCCATTCCTGTCGTGCTCGAGTACAAGAAGCTCGCGCGGCTCTACACCGCGAACGGATGGTCGTGGCTGGGGTCGTGGGTACGTGACGGCAGGTTCCGCCCCGACTATGTCCCTGGCGGCGTCGTCACCGGTCGGTGGGCGACGGACGGCGGCGGAGCGTTGCAGCTTCCGAAGCAGATCCGCGCTGCGGTCGTCGCCGATCCGGGGTGGAAGCTCGTGGTCGCCGACGCGGCCCAGCTCGAGCCGCGCATCCTCGCAGGCATGTCGCACGACGAACGGATGGCGGCAGCCGGACGAGGTCGTGATCTGTACGACGGCCTCGTCGCTTCTGGTGTCGTCGATTCCCGTGCGCACGCCAAGGTGGGCATGCTCGCCGCGATGTACGGCGGCACGACGGGCGACGGGGCTCGCGTCCTGCCCAGGCTTGCGAGAGCGTATCCCCGCGCCGTGGCGTTGGTCGCCGAGGCCGCGACGGCGGGGGAGCGCGGGGAGACCGTACGCACACTGCTCGGACGCACCTCACCTGAACCGTCCTCCGACTGGTTCGCCGGCCAGGCGGCGGCATCCGAGCCGACCGCTACCCCCGAGGTCGAACGTCGTGCACGTTCGCGGGCGCGGGACTGGGGCCGCTTCACCCGCAACTTCGTCGTGCAGGGAACTGCGGCCGAGTGGGCGTTGTGCTGGATGGCCGAGCTGCGCAACCGACTCGCGACGATGTCGGGCAACACGCCCGGCCTCGCAGCACCGCCCTTCGATCGAAGCCCGCACCTGGTCTACTTTCTGCACGACGAGGTCGTCGTGCACGCTCCTGAAGAGCTCGCAGAGGATGCCGCGCAGGCCGTCCGCGAAGCCGCCGCGGCGGCCGGGCGCCTGCTGTTCGGGGCGTTCCCCGTCGAGTTTCCGCTCAGCGTCGCGATCGTCGACAGCTACGACCGTGCGAAGTGACGCAGGCAATAAACCGGGGACGCAGCCGGTTGCATGCTTCGAGCGCCGGGCCTCCCGACAACAGCGCTCCCCGATGCGAGGATGGACCCCATGACCGATACCACTGCCACCGCCGATCCCGCCCAGATTCTCGAGCGGTTCCACCAGCGTCGTGAGCTCTCGGTCGTGCAACCCACCGGCAGCCTTGCGCTGGTCAACACGCAGTGGATCACCGACGCAGACCCTCAGCCGGTGTGGGCCGCCGCAGGCCTGTGGTCTCCGCTGCCGGCCGGCGAGTCGGGGCTGAAGGTCACCGCGTCCGCCGCGGACGGCGTCGTCGTCGACGGCGTCCTGGTCGACGGTGAGGCGGTCGTCAGGGGCAAGGACTCCGAGACGCCCAGCACGATCGCCTTCAGCGACACGGTGACGGGAACGGTGATCGCGAACGACGCGGGCGAGTACGCGCTTCGGGTGTGGGATGCCCGGTCAGAGGGCATCCAGGAGTTCGGGTCGATCGACGCATACGGCTACAACCCCGAGTGGGTCATCCAGGCGGCATTCACGCCCGTCGAAGGCCTCTCGGTGGGCATCGAGCACCTGAAGGACGGCGGAGTGGCCCGCGAGACGCCGATCCCGGGCGAGATCACGTTCACCAAGGACGGCGTGGACTACAACCTCGCCGCCTTCAAGTCCGGAAGGGCCCTTCAGCTGGTCTTCTCCGACTCCACGAGCGGCGACGAGACGTACTCGGTCGGCCGGTTCCTGTTCGTCGCGCCGAACGCCGACGGAACCATCACGCTCGACTTCAACCAGGCCGTTCTTCCGCCGTGCGCGTTCAGCTACGCCTTCAACTGCCCGATGCCACCGAAGCAGAAC
>JBQCJQ010000251.1:0-4453 GCA_051952615.1 Humibacter sp. | reverse complement strand
GATCAGCATCGACCCGACCGCGACGATCGCGCCGGCTCAGCACACCATCCCGTGGTCGCGCATCGGTTGGTCGTACGAGCCCGGCCAACTGCAGAAGGCGGTCGAGCTCGACCGAGTGCTGTTCGAGCTCGACGGCAGCTTTTACCCGACGACCCTCCTTCCGCTCATGCTTCCGGGCATGCGCACGAGGCGGCTCAGGGAGAGCACCAGGCAGTGGATCGAGGCGAACGAGAAGTTCCGCGACGACGTGCTCGCCCGGCTTCGCGCCGAGGGGCCGTTGCTGGCATCCGACATCCCGGACACCGCCGCGGTCGCCCGCGCCGACGAGGCGGGCTGGTACGGCCCCAACCAGGTGCCGCACATGCTCGAGTTCCTCTCGCGCACCGGGCAGATCGCGGTGGTGCGCCGGGAGGGCAGGCATCGCGTGTGGGATGTCGCGGATCGCGTCTACCCGCCCGACCTTCCGGAGTACGAGCCGGACGAGGCGGCACGGATGCTCAACGAGCGCCGGCTGCAGGCCGCCGGTCTTGCGAAGCAGAAGTCCCCGTGGACGCCCGTCGGCGAGGCCGGCGAGCCGGCCACCATCGAGGGCCTCCGCACGAAGTGGCGAGTGGATCCGCAGGCGATCGCCGCGCTCGACGACGACGCGGGAGGACGGGTCGCGTTCCTCAGCCCGTACGACGGCATGCTCTTCGACCGGCCGCGCCTTCGCGACATCTTCGACTTCGAGTATGTGCTCGAGCAGTTCAAGCCGAAGTCGCAGCGCAGATACGGCTTCTTCGCTCATCCGATCCTGATCGGCGACCGCTTCGTCGGCATGCTCGACGCAGCGGTCGATCGCGAGCGGGACGTGCTGCGTGTGAGCGCCGTGCACGAGCTCGTCCCGTTCGAGCCGGAGGACACCGAGATGGTGAACGCCGAGATCGCCGACCTCGGGGAGTGGCTCGGGGTCGCCGTCGAGTTCGCCTAGCGCTCGCGCAGACCAGCGCTCACGTAGGATTCCCGCGTGGACAACCTCGACAGGCACATCATCGACCTGCTGCGCGAGAACTCTCGCGCATCGTACGGCGACATCGGGTCGAAGGTGGGGCTGTCGGCCTCCGCCGTGAAGCGTCGCATCGACCGGCTGGTCGCCGACGGCGTCATCCGCAGCTTCACGATCAGCGTCGACCCGACGATCGACGGCATGAGCACGGAGGCATACGTCGAGCTGTTCTGCCGCGGAACGGTGTCGCCGAGCGAGCTGCAGCGCATCCTCTCCGCGGTGCCCGAGGTCGCAGAGGCCTGCACCGTATCGGGGAGTGCCGACGCCATCCTGCGCATCCGCTCGCGCGACATCCCGAGCCTGGAGGCCGCGCTGGAGCGTGTGCGCGTCGCGCCGAGCGTCGACCACACCCGCAGTGCGATCGTGCTCTCGCAGCTGGTGCACCGCGACCTCGAGTGAGGCTGTCACCCAGCCGAACCTGAACGCACCCATAGGATTCCCTCTCGACGCGCACAGCGGATTCTGTGACGATGACCTCGTGGAAGATGTAACTGCACGCCTGCTCGTCGTGGAGGACGACGCCGACATGGCACGCCTCCTGCGCCGCGGGCTGACCGCCGAAGGCTACGAAGTGACATCCGTCGACAACGGTGTCGATGCGCTGATCGCCCTGCGCGATGCGCCCGTCGATGCTCTCGCCGTCGACGTGATGCTGCCCGGGATGAGCGGCTTCGAGCTGTGCAGGCGCGTGCGGGAGTCGGGCCGTACCATCCCGATCCTTCTGCTCACGGCGCGCGACGCCGTTGAAGACCGGGTCTTCGGGCTCGACTCCGGCGCGGACGACTACCTCACCAAGCCGTTCGCGTTCGCCGAGCTTGCAGCGAGGATGCGCGCCCTGCTGCGCAGGGACGCCTCCAACAACCCGACAATGCGCGTCGGCAACCTCACCATCGACTCGCTCGAGCACAAGGCGAGCGTCGACGGCAAGCAGGTGGCGTTCAGCCCGCGCGAGTTCTCCCTCGTACGACTGCTGGCGACCCACGCGGGCGAGCTGGTGACGAGGGGCGACATCCTCGACGACATCTGGGGCGGTCACGAGCACATCGACCAGAACGTGCTCGACCAGTACGTGTCGTACGTGCGCCGCAAGCTCGACGCGGCGAACACCGGCATCCGCATCGCCACAGTGCGCGGCCTCGGCTACCGCCTCGAGACGCTCAAGCAGACGGATGACGCACCGCAGTCATCCAGCGCGGCCGGCGCGGACGAGTCCGACCCCGACTCCCGCGAGCCGTCCAGCCGACGGTGATCCGCCTCCGCACGCTCACGAGCCGGCTCTCGATCACCGCCCGCATCACCGCGGGGAGTTTCGTGGTCGCCGTGCTGATCGGCATCGTGGCCGTGATCGGCATCCGCATCGGCGTCAGCGCCATCCTCGACAACGCGACGCTGACCCTGCTGCGGCACGACGCAGAGCCGTTCGAGGAGCAGCTGCAGCGGAACCCGTCCGACGGTGACGCGACTCCCGGAGACGGGCAGTACATCGCGATCATCTCGCCGGCCGGCACGGTACGCACGACGAGCCTGCCGAGATCGCTGCGTCCATACGGCCGAGCCCCGCTATCCGCCGACGAGACGACGACGCACGTCATCGCGCACGGCAGTGAGTACATCGTGCGCAGCTCACCGGTCGAGACCCCGAAGGGCGTCTGGCACGTCGTCACGGCACGCAACCAGGATGCCAACGACCTCGTGCTCGGTCGCCTCAACGCGGCGCTGCTGATCGGTGCGATCATCCTCGTCGCGTGCTTCACGTTCGCGTCGTACATCCTCGCGCGCACGGCGCTGCGGCCGGTCAACGAGATGCGGCAGCAGGCGGATGCCCTCGCCAGACGCCAGCAGTCCGGCATCGCCGAGCCGACCTCCGCCTCCGAGCTGCTGCAGGTACCACCGGCGCACGACGAGCTCGCGGCGCTCGCGACCACCCTGAACGGGCTCATCGAGGGCCTGCGCGCCTCGGCGGATCGCGAGCGGCAGCTCGTGTCGGATGCCAGCCACGAGCTGCGCACGCCCCTCGCCATCCTGAGCGGCGAGCTGGAGCTGGCGGAGCTCGACGCGGGCGACGCCGATGCGCTGCTCGGTGACGTGAGGCAGTCGCAGCAGACCGTGTTGCGGCTCTCGACGCTCGCGACCAACCTGCTGGAGCTCTCGCGCATCGAGGCGAACCAGGCACGCGGCACGAGCACCTGGAGCGAGCTCGGCGACGAGCTGGCATCGTCGATCGACCGCATGCGTCAGGCGGCCGCCGTTCGCGGTGTGCAGTGCGTCATCGACTTCGAGGTGGAGCAGGGAGCCGCGCAGGAAGGGACCGTGAGCCTCTCGTCCCAGGAGTTCGGCCGCATCGCCGACAACCTGATCTCCAACGCGATCGCCGCCATCGGGGCGGAGAAGGGCGCTGGCTCGGTCACCGCGACGCTGACGCGCGGCGAGGCATCCGTCGACCTGACGATCGTGGATGACGGACCGGGCATGCCCGCCGACTTCCTGCCGGTCGCATTCGACAGGTTCACCCGGGTGGATGTCGCGCGCCCCACGAGCACCGGAAGCGGACTCGGCCTCGCCATCGTCGGCGCGCTGGTGGATGCCGCAGGCGGCGACATCCATCTGTCTCAGGCCGCCACCGATGGGCTGACCGTGCACGTCATGCTGCCGGTCTCGGAGCCCGAGGAGTGACGACGCCCGAGGAGTGACGGCCGGCTCGGGCGGCCGGTCCGGCGTCAGCCCTTGAGGGTCAGCCCTTGAGGATGCGGCCGAAGTGGTACGGGATGCCGTCCCAGCTCGACACCGCCACGATGCGCACGGGAATGCCGTAGTCCGGCGCCTCGATGAGCATTCCGCCGCCGAGGTACAGGCCGACGTGGTCGTCGTTGTCGAAGAAGACGAGGTCGCCGGGCTGCGCCTCCGCCTCGGTGATCGGCGTGGCGATGTCATCCTGGTTCGGCACGTAGTGCACGAGCGAGACGCCGACGCTGGCGTAGGCCATCATGGTCAGGCCGGAGCAGTCGATGCCGTCGTGGGATGCCCCGCCGAGCACATACGGATCGCCGAGGTACGTCAGCGCCGTCTCGACGATCTTCTCCCGTGCGCCGCCGTACTGCAGGGCCTGCGAGAGGGCGACCGCGACGCCGGATCCACTCGGTCCGGATTCGGCGGAGACGATGCCGGCGATCGCGCTCGCGACGTAGTTCTCCTTCTGCACGCTCGTGCCGTCGACGGCCGACGACACCGTCAGCTTCTGAGCGATAAGGCGCGAGTTGCTGGCGATCGTCGCCTGCAGCTGATCGGGACTGAGCGATTCCGCAGCGTTGGCGGGCGCTGCGATCATGAGGCCGGGGATGAGCGCGAGCACGGCACCCGAAGCGATGACCATCGGCGTGCGTGAGCTCTGGGCTCTGTGAGCTCGCTTCG
>JBQCJQ010000250.1:0-11369 GCA_051952615.1 Humibacter sp. | reverse complement strand
AGGTGTCCGCCGGTGACCTGCGTGACCAGGCCGTACGTGGTGAACACCGCGAGCGGCAGCATGTACGCCAGTCCGAAGAGGAGCAGCGACGGGGTACCGAGAGCGCGTTTGAGCTGCGCCGGTGCGGGTGGTGCCGATGGCGTGGACACGACAATCTCCTTCGATCGCGATGACACTGACTCGGATGCGTACGGGCGAATGGATGCCCGGAAAACGCTTACCCGTGAATGTACACCTTTGGTCTTAAATGGTTAAGCACCAATTTGGACATGGGGTGGGTTGAGGAGCATCGCGCAGCGGGACGCGCTACGGGAGGATGACGCCCTTGACGAAGGAGGCATCTCTGGCATCCATCAGCTCATACGCCGCGTCGACCCCGTCAAGCCCGAAGCGGTGCGTGACGAGAGGCGCGTAGCTGAACCGGCGCTGCGCGACGAGGTCGAGCGCGTCGCCCATCGCCCGCATGACGCGCCCCCGGTCCGGGCAGAAGCCGTTGACGACCGTCGCGCCCCTGTACCAGAGCTCCATGTCGAGCTTGGCCGTGCCTGCGTGGTGATAACCCACGATGCAGAGCGTGCCGAACGGCTTCACCAACGGCGACGCGGTCTCGAGGCCGGGCGTGACTCCGGTCGCTTCGATCACGAGATCCACTCGGCGGTCGTCGCCCGCCTCCAGGTAGCCGCCGACCTCGTCGGGATGCAGCGCGACGGCGCATCCGAGGGCGAGTGCCCGCTCCCTGGCCGCCGGGCTGGGGTCGACCCCGATGACCTCCAGGGGTGCGCGCGTGAGTGCGAGTTGCACCAGTCCGAGGCCCATGAAGCCGAGCCCCACGACGGCGATGCGCATGCCGGGTACGGGATTGCAGCGGGCGATCGCCTCCTCGAGGGTCGCGATCGGCTCGCCGATGGCGTGCTCGGGCGGCACGCCGTCCGGCACGGGGAGCAGCACGCGCTCGTCCGTGACCAGGTGCGTCGCGAATCCCGGTCCGCCGAGGCCGGTCACCAGGTCGCCGACGCGCCAGCGCGAACCCGACGAGCCGACGGCGGCGACCCGGCCGGCGACCTCGTGCCCCAGCTCGGTCGGCCTGCCGTCGCCCGGCCCGCGGCGCCAGACGTCGAGGTCTGAGGTGCAGACGCCGCTCGCGATCACCTCGAGCAGCACCTCGCCGGGGGCGGGCTCCGGTGTGGCGAGCTCGACGATCTGCGAGGTGCGGGGGGCGACGAGCCTGCTGATCTTCATGGTGCGGTCCTTTCGCGGCGGCATACGGCGGCATACGACGGCTGTCAGTGTACCGAGTGGTCGGCAGTGGTCATATGTGGAATGTTCTGTCGTTCGCGGCGAATATCGCCTCGACGAGGGTATGTATCCCCTGTGACCTGGCCTGCGGAGCGACAGATCGTACGTCTGCGCTTGCCTGGTCGGCTCTTTCGTCTTACGCTGGCTCAAAGTGGTATAGCTTTGGGATAGTCACTTTCGAGGGAGAAGCCGATGGGGAGACACACCGCAGCGGTCGTCGCAGCGGGCGGCCAGGCCCGCGTGCACGCCACGGCGTACTCCCGGTTCGCCGACCTCGTCGCCGTCGCCGACCCTGTGGAGTCGTCGCGCGAGGGGCTTGCGGCCGAGCTCGGCATCCCGCGCACGTACGCGGACTTCGAGCGGATGCTCCGCGAGGAGCGCCCCGAAATCGTCTCGGTCTGCACCCCTCCCGCCCTGCACAAGCCGGCCGTGCTCGCGGCCATCGCCGCCGGTGCCAAGGCCGTGCACTGCGAGAAGCCCATCGCTCTCTCCTACGCGGACGTGCTCGAGCTCGTCGAGGCGGCCGAGCGAGCCGGCGTGCAGCTCACCTTCAACCTGCAGCGACGCTTCGACCCCGTGCAGGTCTACGCACGTGACGCGATCCGCTCCGGTGCGATCGGTGAGGTCCTGTCCTTCGAGGCGCACTGCCCAAACCTGCTCGACTGGGGCAGCCACATCGTCGACCTGCTGCTGTTCTATCGGGACGACGTCGCTCCGATCGAGGTGCTGGGCCAGGTGGACGTCAGCGTGAACCGCTACGTGTACGGGGCGCTGATGGAATCGGCATCCCTCACCTCGGTGTCGTGGGCGGACGGGGTTCACGCCACCGTCACGACCGGCCGCGACGCGGAGTCGCCCGTGCTGCACCCGGCGGTGCCGCTCGGCGTCATCGTCGAGGGGTCGCTCGGACGCATCACCGTGACCGGTGACGGATGCGACGTGCAGCGCTTCGACGCGCCGACCGAGCGCTTCGAATCACCGACCGATCGGAACACCAGCACCTGGGATCACGGCATCGACCCCGCGATCTTCGCCGCCACCTCCGACGCGATCGAGGACCTGATCGACGCCCTCGACTCCGGTCGCGAGCCCGCGTGCGCCGCACGCCTCGGCGCGGCGGGTGCCGAGCTCATCTTCGCCACCTACCAGAGCAGCGCGGCACGCGCTCGGGTCATCCTTCCGCTCGATCGCGCGGCCGTGACGATTCCCGAGGGCATCGAGAACGGCTACTGGCACCCCGTCGGCGAGACCGCCTCCACCTACTGACCCCGTTCGCCCACCACCGGAACTCACACCAATGCCCCCAACCCCATCGACCGTCGTCCATGACGAGGTCGCCAGAGCCGACGCAGCCCGCGTGGGACGCCGCGCTCTCGTGGTGATCGCCGGCGACGACGTCTACGAGGACCTGTTCACCGCGAGCTGCGAGCTGCAAGACCTGCTCGCCTCGCTCGGCTTCGTCGCACGCGTGCGCATCGGCACGGCGGCCCTTCAGGAGGTGCGCCCCGGCGAGCTCGTCGTGCTGTACACAGCAGGTGCTCCGGTTGTCGGCGCACAGCTCGACGCCCTGCGCTCGGCCGTCGAGTCCGGCGGAGGGCTCGTCTCGATCCACTCCTCGGTGCTGCCGCAGGGGGATGACTACGACCGGCTCGCCGGCGTCGTCTTCCGTTCGCACGGCCCCCTCCCGCACGAAGGCGACATCGTGCTGCGCGTCGAGCACGGGCATCCGCTCGCACCCGATCTCGCGGGGGTCGACGGGGCCGTCATCGCGCACGAGCACTACCGCACCGAGCTGCTGCCCGGTGTGAGGGTCGCCGTCTGGCGGGATGCCCCATACGGGCCGGAGCCGCTGCTGACCGCGAACCGCGTCGGCCGCGGCCGCGTCTGCTGGGTGCAGTTCGGCCACGACATGGCCGCATGGGACGAGCCGGCGGTGCGCTCGATGGTCGGCGCGGCCGTCGACTGGGCGGATCCGGACGGGGCGGCAGACCTGCCGCACGGCACAGGGAACGAGGACTGAGCGACACATGAGGGTTCTGCTCCGAAGAGGCTTCTTCTATCTGGTCACCGCATGGGCGGCGATCAGCCTCAACTTCCTGCTGCCGCGCATCATGCCGGGCGACCCGGCCGACGCCCTGATCGCCAAGTTCCACGGCAAGCTCTCACCGACGGCCGTTCAGGCACTCAAGGTGCTGTTCGGCCAGAGCGACGCCAGCCTGTGGCAGCAGTACCTGAACTACTGGCACAACCTGTTCACCGGCAACTTCGGCATCTCGTATGCGTACTACCCGACTCCCGTCTCGGACGTGCTCGCGGAGAGCATCGGCTGGACGCTGTCGCTGATCACCGTGTGCACGGTGCTCGGGTTCGTGATCGGCACGGGCCTCGGCATGATCGTCGGATGGCGGCGGGGCAGCTGGCTCGACTCGCTCATCCCCGCGACGACCCTGCTGTCGTCGATCCCGTACTTCTGGTTCGCCATCTGCGTCGTTCTGCTGTTCGCGATCGTGCTGCACTGGTTCCCGCTGTCAGGCGGCTACAGCGTGACCGAGACGATAGGCCTCAACTGGGGATTCATCTCGTCGTCTGTGTACTACGCGATCCTGCCCGCCCTGACGATCGTGGTGGCATCGATCGGCGGATGGCTGATCGGCATGCGCAACATGATGGTGACCACCCTCAGCGAGGACTACGTGAAGCTCGCCGAGGCGAAGGGGCTGTCGAAGCGCAGGGTGATGTTCACCTACGCGGCCCGCAACGCCATGCTGCCGTCGTTCTCCAGCTTCGCGATGTCGCTCGGATTCGTCGTCGGCGGGTCCATCGTCACCGAAGTGGTCTTCAACTATCCGGGCATGGGAACCGTGCTGTTCAAGGCCGCCCAAGCGCAGGACTACCCGCTCATGCAGGGAGTCTTCCTCGTCATCACCTTGACCGTGCTCGTGGCGAACATGCTCGCCGATGTCGCATACGTGTTCCTCGACCCACGAACCAGGGAGGGATGACCATGACGGACATCTCCGCAGAAGTCGCGCAAGAAGTCGTCGACACCACCGACACCGCCGGCTCGACCAGGTTCGCGTGGCTGCGCGCGTTCCGCAGGCCGTGGACCCTGACCGGCGTGATCGTCGTCGCGATCTTCTGCGTGCTGGCGATCATCGGCCCGTGGATCGCGCCGTACGACCCGTCGGCGGTCAGCAGGGCGACCCTGCAGCCGCCGAGTGCCGAGCACTGGCTCGGCACTACGCAGACCGGGCAGGACATCTTCTCGCAGATGCTCTACGGCACCCAGGTGTCGATGCTCGTCGGCGTGCTGGCTGCCGTCTTCGCGACCGTGCTCTCCGTCATCGTCGGCCTCGCGGCCGGCTACCTCGGCGGGCTCTCCGACGAGATCCTCTCCCTGATCGCGAACGTCTTCCTGGTCATCCCGGCGCTGCCGCTCACGGTGATCCTGGCGGCCTACCTTCCGAAGACCGGGTCGTTCGGCATCATCCTGGTGATCTCGATCACCGGATGGGCGTGGGGCGCGCGGGTGCTGCGGGCGCAGACGCTGTCGCTGCGCAAACGCGACTTCGTCGAGGCGGCCCGTGCGACGGGCGAGGGCACGACGAGCATCATCTTCCGCGACATCTTCCCGAACCAGATCGCCGTCATCGCCGCCGCGTTCCTCGGCACCGTGACCGGCGCGATCCTGACGCAGGCAAGCCTCGCGTTCCTCGGTCTCACGAACGTGACCGAGTGGTCGTGGGGCACGATCCTCTACTGGGCGCAGGTCTCCAGCGCGATGCTCACCGGAGCATGGTGGTGGTTCGTGCCGGCCGGCGCGGCGATCGCCCTGCTCGGCACCGGGCTGTCGCTCGTGAACTTCGGCATCGACGAGTTCATCAACCCGCGGCTCCGGCAGGTGAACATCGGCACCAAGAAGGCCCAGCGCGCGCAGATCAAGGCGACGCGTGTGAAGGCCCCTCGCCGCAGCAGGCGTGCTGACCGGACATCCGTCACCGGGGGACGCACGAGCGACGTCATCCTGCAGATCAACGGTCTCGGGGTCGACTACGTCGGCGAGGGATCGACCACCAAAGCCGTCAACGACGTCTCGCTCACCCTGCGCCGCGGGGAGGTGCTCGGCATCGCGGGCGAGTCGGGGTCGGGTAAGTCGACGCTCGCCCACGCCATCACGCGGCTGCACAAACCGCCCGCGCAGATCAGCGCTGGCGAGATGATCTACCAGCGCGGGGACGGCTCGACGGTCGACATCCTCAAGATGGGCGACGACGAACTGCGACGCTTCCGCTGGGAAGAGCTCGCCATCGTCTTCCAGTCGGCCATGCACGCGCTGAACCCGATCCTTCGCATCGGCAAGCAGATCGACGACGTCATCAAGGCCCACCGTCCTTCGATGTCGTCGAGCGAACGAGCGGCGCGCGTGCTCGAGCTGCTCGACCTCGTCGGCATCCAGAAGGACAGGGTCAACGCCTACCCGCACGAGCTCTCCGGCGGCATGCGCCAGCGCGCCATGATCGCCATCGGACTGGCGCTCGACCCAGAGATCATCGTGATGGATGAGCCGACGACGGCGCTCGACGTGGTCATCCAGCGCCAGATCATCGAGAAGATCATCGAGCTCAAGGACCGACTGGGCTTCTCCGTGATCTTCATCACGCACGACCTGTCGCTGCTCATCGAGATGTCGGACACCATCGCCGTGATGTATGCGGGACGCATCGTCGAGCTGGCCGATGCCGACGAGTTCTACCGCAACCCACGGCATCCGTACAGCAGAGGACTGCTCGGGTCGTTCCCCACGCTCTCCGGGCCGAAGCGCGAGCTGGCCGGCATCCCCGGATCGCCGCCCGACCTGCGGAACCCGCCGAGCGGATGCGCGTTCAACCCGCGCTGTCCCCTCGCGTTCGACCGCTGCACGGCGGTCGTGCCACCGCTGTTCGCGCTGGCCGGCCAGGCCGAATGGCGCCAGGCGGAGGCCGCCTGCCTGCTCTACGAGGGCGACGGCACCGCGCCGGACCGCCCTGCCGACACGTCCATGGGCCATGCGGTTCTCGACCTGACGGCTCAGAACCGATCAACAGCGGGCGGGATGCCCTACGACGACGCGCTCGCAGAAGATGACGACCGGCTTGCCGAGGAGGCACGATGACCACGGCTGAGACGACGGCAACACGCGACAGGGCCGCGGCCGGAAGCGCTGTCCTGGAAGCCAGGCACGTCACGAAGGAGTTCGTGACGCGGGCCAACCCGTTCGGGCGAGGAAGCGGCAGCGTGGTGCACGCTGTCGACGACGTGTCGCTGGTGCTCTACGCCGGAAGGATCACCGCCCTGGTGGGGGAGTCCGGTTCGGGAAAGTCCACCTTCGCGCGACTGCTCGCTGCACTGCATCCGCTCACCAAGGGCGAGATCGTCTTCAGGGGCGAGGTCGTCAACGCCAAGGGCGGCAAGCGCTTCAGGGACCACGTCAGCCGGGTGCAGCTGATCCTGCAGGACCCGTTCGGCTCCTTCAACCCCGTCGCCACGATCGCCAGCACGCTGCTGCGCGCCGTTCGCCTGCACCACAAGGGCGCGTCGCCGTCGCGGCGTAAGGCGATCATCGAAGACCTGCTCGCACAGGTGAGCCTCCGCCCGGCCGCACAGTTCACGCAGAAGTATCCGCACGAACTCTCCGGCGGCCAGCTGCAGCGCATCTCGATCGCGAGGGCGCTCGCCGCGGACCCCGACGTGTTCCTCGCCGACGAACCGGTCTCCAGCCTCGACGTCTCGATCCGTCTCGGCGTGCTCAACCTTCTTCGCAAGCTGGTGGAGGAGCGCGGGGTCGCGCTGCTCTACGTGACGCACGACATCGCGTCCGCCCGCTACTTCGCCGAGGACACCGCGGTGATGTACGCGGGGCAGCTCGTCGAGCACGGGTCGTCGGAGCAGGTCACGCAGAACGCAGCTCATCCGTATACGCAGCTGTTGATCGCCTCGGCTCCCGACCCGTCACGCGACGTCGAGAACCGAGTGCGCGACATCGGCCAGCCGCCGAGCCTCATCAACCCGCCGAGCGGATGCCGCTTTCACCCGCGCTGTCCGTTCGCGATGGCGCGCTGCGCAGACTCGGCGCCTCCACGGTTCGCCGTTGAGGACGGGCAATGGGCCAGGTGCTGGCTCTACGCGGACGACGACGAAGCCGCAGCAGGTCGGGCGCAGAACGCAGACCTGTACGGCAGGGGAGAGATCCGTCGGGCGGGACGACCCGTGCCCGACGACGAGCTCTGAGCACCTCAGCACCAACCGCACCATCCTCACCACCGAATACCGGTCGACGAACGACCGTCCCGCAACACATGACTAAGGAGCACACAGATGCGCAAGACGAGGATTCCGCGTTCGCGGAAGCTGATCAGCGTCGCCGTAGCCGGCGCGATGATCGCGGGCCTCGCCGCCTGTTCCAGTGGCGGCAACAACTCAGGTGACGGCCTGATCCTGAACGTCGCGAGCCAGTCCGACTCGCTGACGCAGACCTTCAACCCCTACCTTCCGAACACCGCGCAGGGCGCGACGTTCGCGGGCCAGGGCTCTGGCGGCTTCATCTACGAGCCGCTCGTGCAGATCAACAACGTCAAGATCGGCGACGACATCCCGTGGCTCGCCAAGTCGTGGACCTGGTCGGACGAGAACAAGAAGCTCACGCTCGACCTGCAGAAGGGCGTGAAGTGGACCGACGGCAAGCCGTTCAGCTCGGATGACGTGGTCTTCACCTACAACATGCTGAAGAAGTTCCCGGCCCTCAACGTCGGCGGCATCGACTTCGACACCGTGACGGCGCCCGACGCCAACACGGTCGTCATGACCTTCAAGCAGCCGTCCGAGATCAACTTCACGTCGATCGTGTCGGCCGCCATCGTCTCGCAGCACATCTGGAGCAAGGTCAAGGACCCGACCAAGTACGCGGACAAGAACCCGGTCGGCACCGGTCCGTTCGAGCTCAGCACCTTCTCGCCGCAGAGCTTCGTGCTGAAGGCCAACAAGGACTACTGGCAGACCCCGCCGAAGATCGGCGGACTGCGGTTCATCCCCTACAAGGACAACCAGGGTCAGACCAACGCGCTGGTGCAGGGCCAGGCCGACTGGGGTGGAACCTACATCGCCGACGCGACGAAGACCTACACGTCGAAGAGTTCTGACAACCACTACTGGGCACCCGTCGTGGGTCAGGACGGCCTCATCCCGAACCTCGAGAAGTGGCCGCTGAGCGACATCGCCGTCAGGCGCGCGATCAGCCTCGGCGTCGACCGCAGCCAGGTCGGCGCAGCGACGGACTCGCCGCCCGCGACGAACCAGACCGGTCTGCCGATGCCCGCGTTCATGCCGGAGGTCGCACCGCAGTACAAGGACCTGAACTTCAAGTACGACAAGTCGGCCGCCGAGAAGCAGCTCACCGACGCCGGATACACCAAGGGCGGCGACGGCTACTACCAGAAGGATGGCAAGCGCGTCGAGTTCTCGGTGAGCTTCCCCGCCTCGTACACCGACATCGCGGCCCGCGCCCAGGTGCTGGTGTCGCAGCTCAAGGACATCGGCATCAAGCTCGACATCGACACCACGAGCGTCAACGACATCAACAAGATCACCGCTGACGGCACGTTCCAGTCGACGATCGGCTACCCGGTCGGCCCGGCACCCCGTGCGTTCAACATCTACCAGGCGATGATGGACCCGAACCAGTACTACCCGATCGGTCAGTCGACCCCGACGTTCGAGAACATCGAGCGGTTCAACGACCCGACCGCGAAGAAGCTGTTCAACGAGTACCCGCTGGCCACGACCGACGCCGAACGGTCCAAGATCATGGCGCAGCTCGAGGGCATCTGGATCGACCAGCTCCCGATGATCGTGATGTTCTACTGGGGCAACTACGGTGACTGGAGCACGGCCAAGGTGACCGGCTTCCCGACGCCGTCCAACCCCTACTTCGCGCCGTACCCCAACCCGGTGGTCGCGCTGAAGCTCACACCCACCTCCAAGTGACGGATGCCGTGGTGGGCGGGCCCCGTGCTCGCCCACCACGGTGCTGTTCATACCGATCCGCGCGACGAACATCAGCGACGAAACCCCAGCGACGAACCTCAGCGAACGAAGATGACCGACAACAGACACGCCCTCGTCATCGTGAACGGCGATGACATCCACCACGACCTGCTCTCCGCTGCCGGAGTGTTCCAGCAGCTCGGCATCGAGGCCGGCCTCGTCACCCGCAGGGGCATGGGCACGGCGAGGTTCGTCGACCCCCGCCCAGAGACGGCGGGAGCGGACACCTACCTCTTCTATACGGCGGGCGGCGGCTTCGCCACCTCGCAGCAGGAGGCCCTCGCCGAGGCGGTGCGCGGAGGCAAGGGACTCGTCGGCGTGCACGGCGCGAACATCCTCGGCTGGCAGGGCGACGGCCTCGACCCCGCGGATCGGGCGATGTTCGGGCTGCTCGGCAACCGCTACCTCTCGCACGGGCCCGGCCACCACGAGGGCCGGCACACCATCGAGATCGTCGCCGACCACCCGGTGACCGCCGGTCTGAGCGACTTCGAGCTCTTCGACGAGTACTACGAGTTCGAGCTCGCGGATGACGAGGTCACCGTGCTCGCCCAGCGCCATCGGGCGGATGGCGAGGTCATCCCCGTCGTCTATGCACGGGAGTACGGCGAAGGCCGAGTCGTGTACATCGCGCGCGGACACGACATGCGCGCGGGGGGAGAGCCGTCGTTCCGCACCCACGTGCGCCAGGCGCTGCGGTGGACAGCGAGGGCCGACGCATGAGCGCCCCCATCGCCGTGATGGCGTACACCGTGCTCGCCCAGGCCATGGATGACCTCGAGGGCACGCTCGCCAGGGTCGCCGACATCGGCTACCTCGGCATCGAGACCTACGGCATCGTCGAGCACTACGGTCCGGCGAGGGTGCGCAGAGCGCTCGACGCCGCGGGACTGCGGCTGACCAGCGCGCACACCCCGTTCCCGGCCGGAACCCAGGCGGAAGCCATCCTCGACCAGAACGCCGACCTCGGCGCGACGACGCTGGTCTGGAGCATGGAGCGCGAGGAGTTCGACTCCGTCGACGACATCCTTCGCGGCCTTCAGCGGGTCAACGAAGCGGCCGAGGCCGCGGCCGGTCGCGGCATGCGCATCGCGTACCACAATCACTTCGCCGAGTTCGCGAACCGCTTCGGCGACCGCTCGGCCTACGACGTTCTGCTCGACGCCCTCGACCCGAGGGTCGTGCTCGAGATCGACGCATACTGGGCACGGATGGGCGGCGCCGACGTCGCCACGCTGCTCACCGACCTCGGCGAGCGGGCCCGCCTCGTGCACATCAAGGACGGCCCGGCCGTGAGCTACGAGGATGACGTGATGGTGCCGATCGGCGACGGTGCCGTCGACTGGACCGACGCCCTCACCGTTCCATCGGGACTCGAATGGCACATCGTCGAGCTGGAGCGCCTGAACGTCGAGACGTTCGAGGCGCTGGAGCGCAGTTATGACCATCTCGTCGGCAACGGACTGTCGACTGGTTCACGAAATGTGGAGGCATCCCGATGACCGCACGACTGCTGTTCCTCGGCGGCGCAGGCATGATCGGCTCGGCCGTCGTGCGCGAGGCCGTCTCACAGGGCGACGACGTCACGATCGTGACGAGGAACGAGCCCAAGCGCGCGCTGCCTGAAGGGGTGCGTCGCATCCGCGCCGATGTGAGGGATGTCGACGCGCTGCGCGACGCCATCGGTGGCGAGAGCTACGACTCGGTGGTGAACTGGGTGGCCTTCGAGCCGCACGACCTGGCGGGCCATCGCGACCTCTTCGTCGACAGCGTCGGGCAGTACGTGCTCATCAGCACCTGTTCCGTGTACGCCAGGCCGGTTCCTCAGCTGCCGATCACCGAGTCGTCGCCGCGCAGGCAGAACGACTTCGGCTATCCGCGCGGCAAGATCGCCTGCGAGGACGAGATGGAGCTCGCGTACCGCAGCGGGCTCCCCGTGACGATCGCACGGCCCTTCCACACCTACGACGAGACGACGCTGCCGATCCTCACCG